>CAYJEC010000042.1:0-13279 GCA_964369025.1 uncultured Ideonella sp.
CACCGCCCTACCAGAGGTCTCGGCCGATTTCAGGCGTTTCGTGTTCACGGTGAGGCCGGGCATCTTCTTTGCCGACGACCCGGTGTTCAAGGGCCAGCCACGTGAGCTCGTGGCCGCCGACTACGCCTACAGCATCCGGCGCTTCTACGACCCGCGCTGGAAGTCTGAACACCTCTACCAGTTCGAGAACGCCAAGATCCTGGGCCTGTCCGAGCTGCGCCAGCAGGCGCTGAAGGGCCAGGCGGGGTTCGACTACGACGCACCGGTCGATGGCCTGCGGGTGCTGGACCGGTATCGGCTGGAGCTGCGCCTGGCCGACCCCGCGCCGCGCTTCACCCATGTCTTCGCCTCGCCACTGCTCGCCGCCGCGGTGGCGCGCGAGGTGGTGGATGCCTATGGCGACGACCTGATGGCGCACCCGGTCGGCACCGGGCCGTTCCGCCTGGTGCAGTGGCGGCGCGGCTCGCTGATCGTGCTGGAGCGCAACCCTCGCTTTCGCGAGGAGGTGTTCGATGCCAGCAGCGCGGCCGACCAACCCGACTGCCAGGCCGCCGCAGCCCATCTGGCCGGCCAGCGCCTGCCGCTGCTGGACCGGGTGGAGATCAGCATCGTCAACGAAGCGCAGCCTCGCTGGCTGGCCTTTGCCGGCGGCCAGCACGATCTGCTTCAGCTGCCGCCCGAGTTCGCCCCCATTGCCGTGCCAGGCGGCCGCGTCGCGCCCCACCTGGCCAAACGTGGCGTGCGGGCCCAGCGCACTGCCGAGGCGGTGGTGGCGCACACATTCTTCAATTGTGCCGACCCGGTGGTGGGCGGCTACACGCCGGAGAAGGTGGCACTGCGCCGGGCCATCTCGATGGCGCACGACACGGCCCGCATGGTCGACGGCGTGCTGAACGGGCAGGCGGTGGTGGCGCAATCGATGATCCCGCCACACTGCTACGGCCACGACACCGCCTACACCACCCGCTCGCGCGGCCCGGCGAAGGCGCGGGCCCAGGCCCTGCTGGACACCTATGGCTACCTTGACCGCGATGGTGATGGCTGGCGCGAGGCGCCCGACGGCTCGCCGCTGGTGCTGCGCAAGGCCAGCCCCGAGGATCAGCGCTCGCGGGCCTTCAACGACATCTGGCGCGCCAGCATGAACGCCATCGGCCTGCGCATCGAGTTCGAGGTGCACACATTCGGCGACCTGATCAAGCGCTCGCTGGCTGGCCGGTTGCCGATGTGGGGCTTTGCCTGGACCGCCAGCGAGCCGGACGGCGATTTCTTCCTGGGCCTGGCCTACGGGCCCAACGGCGATCAGTCCAACGACGCGCGCTTCCGGCTGCCCGCCTTCGACGCCCTGTACCAGCGCCAGCGCCGCTTGCCCGACGGCCCCGAGCGCCTGGCCCTGATCCGCGAGGCCCAGCGCAGCATGCACGCCTGGGCGCCCTACCTGCCGCACTACCACCCCATCACCACCGACCTGCTGGCGCCGGCCGTGCGCGGCTACGTGCGCCACCCGTTCCGGCGCGACGAGCTGCGCTTCGTCGACATGTCATGAGGAGCCCGAAGATGCCCCTGCCCGAACCCCGCATCACCGCCTACCAGCGCTGGCTGGCCGAGACCCACGGCCTGCGGTTCGCCCACTACGAAGAGCTTTGGCAGTGGTCGGTCACCGAGCTGGACGCCTTCTGGCGCTCCATCTGGGATTGGTTCGAGGTCGAGTCGCCCACGCCCTTCAGCGCCGTGCTGGCCGAGCGCCGCATGCCAGGCGCCAGCTGGTTCCCGGGCGCCCAGGTCAACTACGCACGGCAGGTACTGCGGCATGGCGCGCGGGCCGATGCGGCCGGCCACCCGGCCATCGTCTGGAGCGACGAGGCCTCGCTGGCGCGCGGCGAACTGCACCACCTGAGCTGGCCCGAGCTGGCCCGCCAGGTGGGCACGCTGGCGGCCTCGTTGCACCGCCTCGGCGTGCGCCGCGGTGACCGGGTGGTGGCGGTGCTGCCGAACCGCCCCGAGACGGCGGTGGCCTTTCTCGCGGTGGCCAGCATCGGTGCCGTCTGGTCGCTGTGTTCACCGGACATGGGCCCGGTGGCGGTGCTGGACCGGTTCCGCCAGATCGAGCCGGTGCTGCTGTTCGCTGCCGACGGCTACCGCTTCGGCGGCGTGGCGCACGAGCGCGGCGCACTGGTCAACGAGTTGGTGGGCCAACTGCCCAGCCTGCGCCACGTCGTGCAGGTGCCGGTGCTCGGGGCGGGCACGGACCCCGCCGCCTTCGCCGGTCCCGGCCGGGCCGCGCACCGCTGGGCCGAGCTTCTGTCCGGTGAGGGCCGGCTGGAGCCCGAGTGGCTGCCGTTCGACCACCCGCTGTGGATCGTCTACTCCAGCGGCACCACCGGCTTGCCCAAGCCCATCGTGCACGGCCACGGCGGGGTGGTGCTGGAGGCGCTCAAGGGGGGCGCGTTGCACAACAACCTGGGCGCCACGGTGGACACCGGCGACCGCTTCTTCTGGTACAGCTCCACAGGCTGGATCATGTGGAACAGCCAGGTCAGCGGCCTGCTGGGCGGCACCACGATCGCCTTGTTCGACGGCTCGCCGGCAGGGCCCTCCAACGCGCCAGACTGGGGCACGCTGTGGCGCTTCGCCGCGCTGTCGCGCTGCACCTTCTTCGGCGCCGGCGCAGCCTTTTTTGCGAGTGGCCTTAAGGCCGGCGTGGTGCCACAACACGGCAACGACCTCTCTGCCCTGCGCGCCGTGGGCTCCACCGGTTCACCACTGGCCGAGGAGGCCTACCGCTGGATCTGGCAGCAACTGCCAAAGATCGACGGGCGCGACATCTGGATCGCCTGCATCTCCGGCGGCACCGATTTCGCGGGCGCCTTCGTGGCCGGCCTGCCGACCCTGCCACTGGTGGCCGGCGAGATGCAGTGCCGCTGCCTCGGCGCCGCCGTGCAGGCCTTCAGCGAGGCCGACGCCGAGGGCCGTGGACGGCCGCTGATGGACGAGGTGGGCGAACTCGTCTGCACCGAGCCGATGCCGTCGATGCCGCTTTACTTGTGGGGCGACGCCAGCGGCCAGCGCCTGCACGACAGCTACTTCGACATGTACCCGGGCATCTGGCGCCACGGCGACTGGATCCGCCTGGTGCCACACACCGAGGCCGCTGGCGCCATCATCTACGGCCGCAGCGACGCCACCATCAACCGCCACGGCATCCGCATGGGCACGGCCGAGCTCTACCGCGCGGTCGAGGCCCTGCCCGAGGTGCTGGACAGCCTGGTGGTCGATCTGGAATACCTGGGCCGCGAGAGCTACATGCCCTTGTTCGTGGTGCTGCGCGAGGGCCTGCCACTCGACGAGGCGCTCACGCAGCGCTTGAAGGCCGGCATCCGCAGCGCCCTGTCACCCCGCCACGTGCCCAACGAGATCTGGCAGGTGCCGGCCATCCCGCGCACGCTGTCCGGCAAGAAGATGGAACTGCCCGTCAAGAAGCTGCTGCAGGGCGCCGACCCGGCCAAGGTGATGAACCGCGACGCGATGGCCAACGCGGCAGCGGTCGACTGGTTCGTCGAATTCGCCGCGCGCCGGACAGCGCGCTGATCAGCCGCTCAGCCGATCAGCACGTTGACGATCGCGTTGCCGATGCCCATCAGCGCGGCGCCGGAGATCAGGCCGGCGCAGATCGGCTCGCAGCCCTCGACCCAGACCGCGTGGCCGCGGGTGCCCGGGCTCTTGTGGCGCAGGCCCATCAGCCAGAACATCAGCGCGCCGACGAACATCGCGAACGTGGCCTCGGGCGGCAGCACCACGCCCAGGCCGATGGACACCGACGACAGCGGGAAGCGGCCCTTGGTGGCCACCCGCGCCAGCTCGATCACCACCGCCGCGGCGGCGGCCACGCCCATCGCGATCAACGCCGAGACCGGCAGGCCGCCGAAGCCCTTGGCGATGATCTCGGCCACGCCCTTCCACTGCAGTGCACCGGGCATCGCGAACTGCTCGGAGATCAGCGTGGAGGCCGAACGCACGCCGCTCGCGTCGGCCGGCAGGAACAGCAGGAAATACAGCGGCACACAGGCCATCACCCCGGCGAACAGGCCGACCACATGGCCCACCGCCTGGTGGCGCGGCTTGCCGCCCAGCAAGTAGCCGGGCTTGATGTCGGACAGCAGGTTGGCCGCGTTGGAGGCGATCTCGGCGGTCATGCCGGCGGGCAGCAGGTTGCTGGCCGGGTTGGTGTTGTCGATCGCGCCCATGGTGAACTGGGTGATCTTGGACAGCGAGCCGGTGGGCGTCCACGAGGTCAGCGCCATCGAGTTGGTGCAGATCACGGTGAGCACGAAGATCAGCGGCAGCGCGGCCAGCGCCAGCCCCATGCTGACGCCGAAGAACTGGTGGGTGACCCAGGCGCCGAGCACGCTGAAGACCGGCACGCCGACCCAGCTCATCCACAGTGGCAGCTCGATGTCGGCCAGCGGGTCCGGGCCGGCAGGCGCGGCCTTCTTGCCGCTGCCGCGCAGCGACTTGAAGGCCGAGGTGAACAGCTCGGGCTTGGCCGCCAGGCTGACCAGCGAGCCGGCGACCATCATCGTCACGCCCCACCACATCGACCATTGGTTGACGATCTCGGCGCGCGAGATCGGCACCACCTTGCCGCCCTCGAGCACGCGGGCGACGATGTCGCCGCGCTCGATCATCAGTGGCGCCAGCACCGCAAAGTTGACGAAGGCGCCCAGCACGCAGCTGGTGGCCACCGCGATGCCCATCAGGCCGCCGACGCCGAGCATGGCGGCGTCCAGCGTCAGACGCAGGCCGAGCGAGCGGATATCGGAGTTGAGGATCTTCAGCGCCGCGCCGCCGGCCTGGTAGTAGTAGGTGTCCAGCCGTTCATGGAAGGTCCAGGGCTCCTTCATGCCGGCCCATTGATCCAGGCGCAGGATCTTGAACTGGATCAGCTTCATCCAGCCATCGCTGACCATGGCCTGGTACAGGCCCGTGGCCACCGCGACGTACCCCAGCAGCCGGGCCTTGAACATGCCGGCACCGGCGGCACCGTGGTAGAGCGAATCCAGCACCACGCCACTGGCGCGGCCCTCGGGGAAGGGCATCTGCTCCTCGTTGATGAAGCGCCGCTTCATCGGGAAGGCGATCAGCACGCCGATGATGGAGATCACCACCATCCAGATCATCATCTGCCACCAGGGCACGATGATGCCGGTGATCAGCATATAGGCGGCCAGGCTGCTGGTGAGCGGCGTCACCACGTAGCCGGCCGCGGTGGCGATCGACTGGGTGCAGTTGTTCTCCAGGATGGTGAAGTCGCGCGCGATGCCCGCGTTGTGCAGCGCACGCCCCAGCGCGAAGGCCAGGATCACCGAGGTCAGGCCCACACCGATGGTGATTCCGGTCTTGGCGGCGATGTAAAGGCCCGTGGCCGCCAGCACGCCGCCGAGCAGGAAGCCGGTCAGGGCCGAGCGCAGCGTCAGCTGCGCCATGTCGCCCCGGTAGACATTCTTCAGCCACCAGTCGTCCTTTTCGCGGCGCGTCCAGGTGCGGATCTGTTCGTCGGTGAGTTGCAGCAGGGCCATGGTGTGGGGGGTGCAGTGGCGGCCGGGGTCGGGCCGGGGCGGATTGTGTCAGGCCCGGGCCACTTGCATAGACAGGGATTCGCCCAGGGCCTGCTTCACTTGTAGAAGGCCTCGACCGTGCCCTTGAGCTTGATCGTCAGCGGCTTGCCCTTGCGGTCCAGCGTGCGGCTCGCCGGCACCCGCACCCAGCCTTCGCTGATGCAGTACTCCTCGACATCGGAGCGCTCCCTGCCGTTCAGGCGGATGCCGATGTCGTGCTCGAAGATCGCGGCCACATGGTGCGGGCTGCGGGGGTCGACCGACAGGCGGTCAGGCAGGGGCGGTGGGGTGATGGCATCGGTCATGGGGGCTTCCTTTCAAGGGGGCGCGGCGCGCGTGCGACGATACGGATCTGATGTCGACCGGGCGCCCGATGACGCACGATGATCTTCCCTTCAGCCCCGCCGCGGACCGCAACAAGGTGCCCATTCTCGGCGCCTTGCAGCGCCTGCTGCCGGCCACAGCGCAAGTGCTCGAGATCGCCTCGGGCACTGGCCAGCATGCGGCGCACTTTGCGGCAGCCTGCCCAGGCTGGCAATGGCAGCCGACCGAAGCCGGCGAGCAGGCCCTGCCGGTGCTGGCGGCGCGCTGCGCCAACCTGCCCAATGTGAGGCCGCCGCAGCGGCTGGATCTGCTGGCTCCGCCCTGGATGGGCGCGCCTGGATCGTTCGACGCGGTGTTCTGCGCCAACCTGCTGCACATCTCGCCGTGGGCCACCTGTGCGGCGTTGATGCAGGTGGCTGCCGGCACGCTGCAGCCGGGTGGCCGGCTGCTGGTCTACGGCCCCTTCGTCGTTGACAGCGAGCCCACCGCCGCCAGCAACCTCGGCTTCGACGCCGACCTGCGGGCGCGCGATCCGCGCTGGGGGCTGCGCCGCCTGGCCGATGTCGCTGCGCAGGCCCGCGTGCATGGCTTGGCCCTGGTGGAGCGGATCGGGATGCCGGCAAACAATCTGTTGCTGGTCTTCAGTAGGGCAGCCCCGGAACTGCCAGCTTGACCTTGAAGACACCTCGCGCCTGGCCGCTGCCCATCGCGGTGATGTAGAGCGTCTTTCGCTTCGGCCCGCCGAAGGCGACGTTGGTGGTCTGGCCGGCACCCACCGGCATCACGATGCGGCCGATTTCCAGGCCCGCCGGGTCGAGCACGACGACGTCGGTGGACGTCACGTAGAGATTGCCGGCGCAATCGACCACCATACCGTCGCCGTCGCTGATCTGTGTTGCGAAGCGCACTGCGGGGCCGGCCGCGCCATCCGGTGCCACGGCATAGCGGTACAGGCCGTCGCGGGCCGACACGTACAGCGTCTGCTCGTCGGGCGACAGCGTGATGCCGTTGGGCTGGTCACGCTGGTCGTCGACAACTTTGGCGCTGCCGGAGCCTGGCTCCACCCGGTACACCCTGGTGCGCTTCTGGGGTGCGGGCTGTGGCGCCTGCCAGGTGGGGTCGGTGAAGTAGACCGTGCCATCGCTGCGGACGGTGAGATCGTTTGGCGAGTTGAAGCGGGCACCTCTGTAGCTGCCGACCAGCACTGTGGGCTCCTGGCCCGGCAGGTCGAAGCGCACGATGCCGCCGATCTTGTGGCTGGCCCCGTACAGCACGCCGGCCGCGTCGGTGGCCAGGCCGTTCGTGCCGGCATCGGCGGCGAACACCACGCCCGGCTGATTGCCGGTGATCTGCAGGATGCGCGAGGGCGGCGGCTGCGTGCCCTCGCCGAACTCGCTGACGAAGACCGATCCGCCCCGCCACAACGCCCCTTCCACATTCGCGTCCAGCGCGCCGAAGTGGTTGAACTCGTCCAGCGGCAAGGCGTTGTCCAGATGGACGGCCTGGGCGCCGTCGGGGATCGGGAAGCTGTACGGCCCGCCAGGGCAGATGGCGGCTGTCGCCGAACCCGCACCGCAGGCCAGCATCAGCAGCGCCGCAGCCTTTGCAGCAGGTGTCATGGGGTCGGCTCCATTGCTTCGTGTACAGCCTCGGATAGTAGGCGCCGCAGGGTCAGGGCGCGCAACAATCGGTGTCCTGGCTCCACCCCTGGGTACCTGCATGAAGCTTCCGGACTCCATTGGCGTCGAGGCCTTCGACGCGCTGCACGACGACATCCCTCGTTGGCAGGATCTGATCGCCTCGATAGCCGGGCGGTACAGCTCGGCGCCCGTGCGGCCGATGGAGGAGGGCACGGTGCTGGTGGCCCTGGTCGGCACGGACCTGGTGGTCAAGCTGTATCCACCCTTCCTGCGCGACCACTTCGAGTTCGAACGTGCGGCGCTCGGCCGCCTGCACGGCCAGTTGAGCGTGCCCACGCCGCGCCTGGTGGCCAACGGCGAGCGCGATGGCTGGCCCTACACCGTGATGACCCAGCTGGCCGGACAGCCGTTGATTGGCGTGTGGCCCGAGCTGACGGAGGCGCAGAAGTGCGGGCTGCTGGCCGTGCTTGGCCGGCTGGCCGCCGAGGTGCATGCCCTGCCTGTGGCCGGCATGGCGGCCCTCGCGCCGGAATGGGGCGCCTTCGTCGCCGGGCAACGCGCGCGTTGCCTGCACCGGCAGCAGCGCACCGGCCTGCCCGCGCATTTGCTGCCGCTGGTCGAGGATTTCGTGGCAGGCGAGCTTCCGGCAGGGCCGGCGGTGATCCTGACCGGCGAATACACGCCGATGAACCTGTTGCACGGCGCCTGGGCGCCGGGCGGCCTGGCCGGCATGTTCGACTTCGGCGACGGCCTGGTCGGCCCGCGCGAGTACGACTGGCTGGGCCCGCTGTGCTTCCTGGCGGCCGGCCAACCGGCCCGCCTCCAGGCATTCTTCGGCGGCTATGGCGCCACGCCTGGGCGTGCCGAGCGCCTGGCCTTGCTGCGCCTGTTGCTGCTGCACCGCTACAGCTGCCTGCGCGCGCAGATTGCCTGCCCCGGCTGGGAACGGGCAGAGAGCTTCGAGGCGCTCGCCGAGTTGATCTGGCCCACCGGTGCAGCATGTGGCGGCGCCATGGGTTGACAGGGGCGTTCACCGTTCGCAGAGTGCGAACCATCAGATCACGCCAGGATCACGCCATGAACCCTACCCCGCCCGATTGGCCACGCATCTCGTCCAGCCTGGTCTGCCAGGATCCGGCGGCGATGATCGACTGGCTGTGCCGTGCCTTCGGCTTTGTGCTGCGGCTGAAGGTGGAGGGCGAAGACGGCCGAATCGAGCACAGCGAACTCTGCTATGGCGAGGGCGTGGTGATGGTCTGCGGCGAGAGCGGCCCGGGCACGCCGAGGTTCGGCACGCCGCTGCTGAGCCCGCGCGCGGCCGGCGGCAACACCCAGTCGATGATGGTCTATGTGGACGACGCCGATGCGCATTGCGCGCAGGCCCGCGCCGCTGGCGCACGCATCGTCGCCGAGCCGGCCCTGCACGACTACGGCGAGGCCTATTGGGCCGACCGCAGCTACGGCGCGATCGACCCCGAGGGTCACCTGTGGTGGATCACCCAGCGGATCCGGTCGGCCCCGTAAGAGCCCAGGTGGCGATCTGCGCCGCCGGGCGCGCCCCGCTGATCCGGTCCAATTCGCGCCCGCCGCTGAGCTTGACCATGGTCGGGATGCTGCGGATGCCGAACCGGGCCGAGGTGCGCGGGTTGTCGTCGCTGTTGACCTTGACGAACAGCGCGCGGCCCTTCAACTGGGCCGCCGCCTGGGCGAACTGCGGCGCCATCTGACGGCACGGGCCGCACCAGGGGGCCCAGAAGTCCACCACCACCGGCAGGCCGCTGGCCTGGGTGACCCGGTCGAAATCAGCGTCCGTGAGCTCCACCGGCTGGCCGCTCAGCAGCTCGGCACCGCAGCGGCCACAGACCGGGTCTTCGCCCAGGCGCGCGGCCGGCACGCGGTTGGTGGCGCCGCAGGCGGGGCAGGGCACGTGGGTCGATGCGGGGGTGTTCATTTGACCCAGGTGGGTACGGTCACCGGTATATCAAGATGCCATCTGCAGGCGCTCGGCGATCGCATCGCCCACGTGCTGCATGAAGACGCGCACCCGACCGGTGTCGCGCAGGTCGGGGTGCGTCAGCATCCAGACCGGCACACTCAGCTCGGGGATGGGCTCTGACACCGCCACCAGCTCCGGATGGCGCGACCCCATGAAGGTGGGGAGCATGCCGACGCCAATGCCGGTGCGCAGCATGGCCGCCATCGCGTTGAAGATATCCACCCGCACCCGCACGCGGGCAGACGCCAGGTGCTGGCGCATCCAGCGGTCGTAGACCCGCGAGCGGCCGTCGCGCTCGAAGGCCACCCAGGGCGCCTCCTTCACAAGCGTCGGCAGCGGGGTCACGGCCTGAGGCAGGCCGGGTGCACCGCGCAGCGCGTAGATGCGGCACGGTGCAGGCCCCAGCGGCCTGCCCACCAGATGTTCGGCCACCTGGCTGGACAGGCGCAGCGCCACATCGGCCTGGCGCTGCGACCAGCTGGTGGACGATTCGGCGCTGCGCCGCGCCAGATCCACCAGGAAGGCGTTCTCCATCACTTCCACCTCGATACCTGGGTAGGCCAGGGCGAAGCGCGCCAGCGGGTCGGGCAGCAGGTGCTCCATCACCACGAAGGCGGTGGTCACGCGCAACTCCCCGGTCAGCTCCCGATCGCGGCCGAGCACGCGGCGCTCGATCTCGTCGGCCTGATCAGCCATCCGCCGCGCCTGCTCCAGCAGTTGCGCACCGGCCTCGGTCGGCTGGTAGCCCTGGCGTTGCCGCTCGAAAAGCCGGGCGCCGAGGCGGGACTCCAGCGCGTCGAGCCGCCGCAGCACGGTGGTGTGGTTCACGCCGAGCTGGCGGGCCGCCGCCGCCAGCGAGCCGCCTTGGCCAATGGCCAGTGCGTAACGCAGATCGCTCCAGTCGAGTCCGGGCATCGGGCGAGTGTCGCAGTTAACTGCAAAAGTGCAAACTCAAACTGCACGGCAGTGCGTTGCGGGCGTTTATGCGGCACCCTACAGTGTCTTTGCCCCAGCGTATGCCGGGTAAACACTGAAATCATGCCGCTCTCGCCCCTGCCATCCGACGCACTGCACAGCCTGGACGCCCTGCCGGGCGAAGCCGCCCGGCCACCGTTGCGCTTGCTGGAGCGGCCGGCACCCGGGCGTTCGCCATTCGGCCGACGCGCCGCACCGCGCGGCCTTCAAGCGGGTTGGCTGGATCGACTGCGCCGCGTTCTTTCGCTGCCCTGAAGGGGCACACGCTGCCGAGGCATCGGCCCGGTTGCGGCGCCCGATCAGAGGAATAATCGGGCGTGCCCTCCCGTAAGCCAGGGGTGAACGCCCCGGAGCCATTCCGCCAGCAACTGCTCGACACCTTGCCGCGCCTGCGCCGCTACGCGCGCTCGCTGAGCTTCGACCACGCCAACGCCGACGATCTGGTGCAGACCACCGCCGAGCGTGCGCTGGCGCACTGGCACCAGTTCGACCAACGGCGCGACATCCGCGTCTGGCTGCTTTCCATCGCCCACAACGCCCACCTCGACCGGATCCGCCGCGAGCAGCGCTACACCCTGGTCGACCCCGATCAACTGGCCGAGCGGCGCGAGGCACCGGCCCCTGGCGACCCCGGGCTGCGCATGGATCTGCTGGCCGCCCTCGCCCGCCTCAGCGTCGCGCACCGCGAGGTGCTGCTGCTGGTGGGCGTGGAGCAACTCTCCTACGCCGAATGCGCCGAGGTGCTGGGGGTGCCCGCCGGTACGGTGATGTCGCGGCTGGCACGCGCCAGGGTGGCGATGCGTGCGGCGCTGGATGGCGGCGCGGCGCGGCCCGAGGCAGCCCCCAACCTGCGGCGGGTGGTCTGATGACGAACGACAAACTCCAACCTCCGGACGACGAACAGTTGTCGGCCTGGCTGGACGCCGAGCTGAACGAGCCTGCGCAGGCCAGCGTCCAGGATTGGTTGCAGACGCATCCCGACGACGCGGCCCGCGTGCGGCTGTGGGCTGCAGACCGGGATGCCCTGCGGGCCCGCCTGGCGCCTGAGCTGGACGAGCCATTGCCGGGCGCCTGGGTGGATCTGGTGACCACCACGGCGCCGGTGCGGCGCCTGGGTGGCTCCTGGGAAGCGATGGCGGCGCAATGGGTGTTGGCCGTCGGGCTGGGCGCGGCGATGGGCGCCTGGTGGGCACGGCCGGGCAACGAGCCGCCACCGACGCCGGGCACGGCTCCACTGGCCGCCGCCACGGCGCCCGCCACGCCGGACACCCAGGAACCGTGGCTCCAGTTCGCGGCGCTGGCCCACACTGTCTACGTGCCAGAGAAGCGCCACCCGGTGGAGGTGGCGGTGGAGGGTGACCCGGCGGCACAGGCGGCACAGGAAGCGCACCTGTCGCGTTGGCTGACCAAGCGGCTGGACGTTCCGGTGAAGATGTTCGACCTGCGCGACCAGGGCTACCGCCTGGTCGGTGGCCGCCTGCTGCCCGAGAGCAACGGCCCCTGCGCACAGCTGATGTACGAGGACTCTGCGGGCCAGCGTGTCACGGTCTATCTGCGCCGCAAGGGCACCGACGCCCCGGCGAGCTTCCGCTACGAAGAACTCAACGGCCTGGGGCTGTTCTACTGGGTCGAGGGGCCAGCTGGCTATGCCCTGGTGGGCCAGGCAAGCCGCGAGCGCCTGCTGGCGCTGGCCGAGGCCATTTACCGATCGGGCAAGGACTCCATCGGCAGCGTCATCGAGTAGTCCGTGGGGCCGCCACGGCTGCCGGGCGAACCAGGCGCCGCCCCACCGGGCCCGGGCCGCGCAGTGGCCGAGAGCGAGCCCGGCCCCGACGAGAAGCCGCTGCGGCGTGAATCCTGGCGTGCCTTCTCCAGCTCGGTCTCCAGCAGCTTGACCTGATCGGCATGCGCCTTGTTCAGCGCGTCGACCTGCTCGATCAGGGTGTTCATCAGGTGCGACAACTCGCCGGAGTGAGCCTGGCGAAGCTCCTCCAGTGCCCTCTCATGGCGCAGCCGTTCAGACTGCCGCTCCTGCTCGCGCTCCTGGCTCTGGCGCGAGTTGGCTTCGGCGAGCGACTTCATCTGGGCGCTGAGCTGCAGGTTGGCGGCACGCAGCCGCTCGAGCAGGCGCTGCTGCGGAGTCGACTCGCCCGACGCGCCGCGGCCAGGGGCGGCGCCGTCAGCGGCCAGGCGTGAGGGCGTCGCATCTTCCGGCTCGTCATCGGCCACCGGTTCGGCGCGCTTGCGCCGCGCCCCGAGCAGGATGCCCACTGCCAAACCCACCACCACGGCCGCCATCGGCCACACCCAGCCTGGAATCTCGTTCATTGGTTCTTCCTCGCCTCCGCGACCACGAACTTTCCGGGAGATGGACTCCCGGCGTAAGTGATTGTGAGGCCATTGATGCGCCGGCGCCATCCTTCCCCCGGGGGGGCTGGCGGCAAACGGTCCTGTGAACGTCTCTTCGGCGCGCCACGTCGAACACTTGAGGGCGCCTCCTAGGAGGCTGTCGGGCTTTGGGTCGGGCCCGCGCCGGGGTGAGTGGCGGCGCCAGTCTAGGCGCCGGAGAGGCGTGTGGCCTGGCCACACAACGAGCCGGCAACGACGAATGGTGCCACCAATCACCACGGCCCTTCGGGTTGGGCCTGGAAGCCGGCTGATCCGTTGTTGCAAATGCTCGCGATACAGCCCGGTATCGCTGCGCTTTGCGCCTAGGCTGAGCCGGCTTCCAG
>CAYJEC010000043.1:0-13085 GCA_964369025.1 uncultured Ideonella sp.
GGCAAGGGCGTTGCCGTGTTCACGCTGGACCGCGAGCAGGGCTCGTTCGTGCTGACCCAGGAAGGCGTCAAGATTCCCGAGGACACCAGGGAATTCGCCATCAACATGAGCAATATGCGCCATTGGGATGCGCCCATCAAGCGCTATGTGGACGAGTGCCTGGCCGGCAAGGAAGGCCCGCGCGGCAAGGATTTCAACATGCGCTGGGTGGCCTCGATGGTGGCCGACGTGCACCGCATCCTGACCCGCGGCGGCGTGTTCCTCTACCCATGGGACAAGCGCGAGCCGGAGAAGCCGGGCAAGCTGCGCCTGATGTACGAGGCCAACCCCATGGCCTACCTGATCGAGCAGGCCGGCGGTCTGGCCACCAACGGCCACCAGCGCATCATGGACATGGTGCCGACCAAGCTTCACCAGCGCGTCAGCGTGATGCTGGGCTCGAAGAACGAGGTGCAGCGGGTGACCGACTACCACCGCGAGTCAGGGAAGGCTTGAGTCAGCCCACGAGGCCAGCGCCGGGCCGCTCCCAAGCGGCCGCGTGACCCTCGCGGAGGGTGGTGTTGCGTACCCGCGGCACCGGGTGCCCCATTCACCGTTCAGCGAAGACGCCGTTCATTCTCTTGGTGAGTGGGTCCAGCAAGTAGGCCAGCATCGAGCGCTGGCCGGTGGCGATCATGACCTGGGCGGGCATGCCGGGCTGGAGGGTGGGCACGCCTGCGGCCTTCAGGGCCTCGGGCGACACCACCACCCGCACCAGGTACCAGCCCTCGGGGTTCTGCGTATCGGCACTGCGGTCGGCCGCCACGTAGACCACCTGCCCCTCGGCGGGTTGGGTCAGGCGCTGGTCGCGCGAGGTGAAGCGCACCTGGCTGGCCAACCCCTTCACCAGGCCGTCGGCCAGGCGCGCAGGCACCGCCGCCTCGACCAGCAGGGCCTCGGCGCTGGGCACCACGTCCAGCAGTCGCTGGCCTGCAGCCACCACACCGCCCAGGGTGTGCAGGGCCAGATCCACCACCCGGCCATCCACCGGTGCCACCAGCGTGGCACGGGCAAGTTCGTCCTGCAGTGCGCCGCGCTGCTCGTTCAGCTCGGCCACGCGTGCCTGCGCCTCGGCCAGCTGGGTCTCGATGTCGCGCCGCCACTCGGCCTGGCGCTGGGCGCGCTTGGCCCGCGTCTCGGCCACCGTGCCGTCGACGCGTGACAGGGTGCCCTGGCTCTCGCTGAATTGGCCTTGCACGGCCATCAGGTTGCGCTCGATCTCGAAGAGCCGCGCGCGTGCAACGAAGCCTTGCGCCTGCAGGTCGCGCCACGTGGCGAGTTCCTCGTTGAGCGAGCGGATCTGTTCCTCGCGCGTTCCGGACTGGTCTTTCAGGCCTGCGCCATAGGACCGCAAGGACTCGATCGCCGCCGCCTGGGCAGCGTCGTCCTGGGCCAGCACCGCACGGCGGGCGTCGAAAAGTCGCTGCTGGGCACGCACCGCGTCAGCAGCCATCGACACATTGGTCCCTTGCAGTGCCTGCGGGAAATCGATCGACTGGCGTCCGTCGCGTTCCGCCAGCAGCCGGGCTTCCAGGGCCAGGGCCGGCCACCAGCGCGCCTCCAGCATGCCCAGCCGGGCGCGCAACTCGGTGTCATCCAGGCGCAGCAATGGCTGGCCGGCGCGCACGCTGTCACCGTCGCGCACCAGAATCTCGCGCACCGTGCCGCCACGCGCGTGCTGCAGGCTGCGCCGGCTGCCCTCGGTCTTGACCACGCCGTCCGCCGGCACGCCTTCGGCGAGCGGCACCGCGGCCGACCAGCCCAGGGTCAGCGCCAAGCCGAATGCCAGGACCGCGAAGCCGACGCGCATCGGCCGGCGCGCGTCCAGCGGCGGCCCCGGTGCCACGGCGTCAAGAGCGGGGGCGGTCACGCCGTCACCTCGTCTTTGATCACAGGTGCCGCCGGCGCGGCAGCCAGGCGCGCGAGCACCTCCTGCCGGGGCCCGAAGGCCGTTGCCTGCCCGCCCTGCAACACCAGCAGTTTGTCCGCCAAGCCCAGCACGCCGTTGCGCTGGGTGATGACGAAGGTGGTGGCCCCGCGGGCCTTGAGGCCGACCAGCGCCGCATGCAGCGCTGCCTCGCCCTCTGCATCCAGGTGCGCGTTGGGCTCGTCAAGCACCAGCAAGCGTGGCTCACCGTAAAGCGCGCGGGCCAGCGCGACACGCTGCTTCTGCCCGCCCGACAGGCCAGCGCCATCGGGCCCCAGCCACGTGTCGTAACCGCTCGGCAGTTGCAGAATCATCTCGTGCACGGCGGCGGCTCGCGCGGCGGCCACCACCTGGCTGGCGTCCAGCGGGCCAAACCGCGCAATGTTCTCGGCCACCGTGCCCTCCATCAGGTCCACGCTCTGCGGCAGATACCCCAGCCAGCGGCCCAGGGCCTCACGTGGCCACTGCGACAGGTCCGCACCGTCCAGACGCACCTGGCCGGAGGCCGGTGCATCCAGGCCCAGCAGCAGCCGGCCCAGCGTGGTCTTGCCCGAGCCACTGGGGCCGACGACGCCCACCAGATCCCCAGGCATCGCGGAGCAACTCACGCCGAGCAGCACCACACGCCCGCCCCCAGGGGCCAGGGCCGAGGCCTGGTTCACGCTGATCTGCCCGTTGGGCGCCGGCAGCAGCATCCGCTCCGGCTCGGGCGGCATCGCGGCCAGCAGGGCATCCAGACGGCCCCACGCGGCCCGCACCTGCGCCACCTGGCGCCACAGCCCGAGCACCTGTTCGACCGGCGCCAGGGCGCGGCCCACCAGCAGCGAGACCGCGAAGATCCCGCCTGCCGACAATTCGCCTCGCAGCGCCAACCAGGCGCCCAGCGCAAACGCCAGGGATTGCAGGGCCATGCGCACGAACCGCGTGCTGGCGCCCAGTGCTTCAGCCCTCTGGCTGGCGCAGGCCTGCCAGCCCAGCATGGCCCGGTGGCGCTCCAGCCAGCGCGTCTGCAGCGTGGCCTGCATGCCGAGCGCCCGCACCAGGTCGGCATGGCGCGCCGTCTCGGCCAGGGTCTGCTGGGCCGCCAGCCCGTCGGCGCCAGCGCGGGCCAGCGGCCCGGCGGTGCGCCACTCGTTCCAGGCGGTCAGTCCCAGCAGCAGCAGGGTGGCACCGGCCAGGTACGCGCCCAGCCAGGGATGCAGCAGGGTCGCAGCCAGCGCCATCAGAGGCAGCCATGGGAGGTCGAACATCGCATGCCATGCCGGGCCAGCCAGGAACTGGCGCAGTTGTGCCAGGTCGGCCACCGCCGCCGTGGCGGCCAGGGGCCCGGTGCCGGGCCGGCGCAGCACGGCGTCGACCACCGGGCCGCGCAGGCGCTCGTCCAGCCGCAGGCTGACCACCAGCATCAATTCGCCACGCACCCAGTCCAACGCTGCCAGCAGGGCGTACAGACCCAGCGCGATGGCGGTGAGCGCCAGCAGGGTCATGCCATGGCGGCTGCTCAGCACGCGGTCGTAGATCTGCATCGAGTAGACCGCTGGCACCAGCAACAGCAGGCTGGACGCACCACTGAAAACGCCACAGGCCAGCAAAGCCCCGCGCTCGCCAGCCAGCGCGCGCACCACCGGGCCCTGCCAGCGGCGGGCTGGCGTGGTGGGGTGGTGTGGGGAGGGCGCAGCGACAGTCATCCGGGCAGGGTAGCCGGCGTGCGGCCCGCGCAATCGCGTCAAAAGGCACGCAAACAGAGGGCTCCTGGGCCTCAAGCCAGGCACCATTTGGACGAAAAACCGAAGACGCCCCGAAAAGCGGGGCGGGCGAACACCAGCGTGACGAACGACACGCCTTGCCCCCTTGGAGCCCCATGATCGACTCGGTCGACCTGAACGGCGTCATCACCGATGGCGGCGTCGACAGCATTGCCGGCACCTCCGCCACGACGGACGTGCTGACCTTGCTCGGCTCCGGCGGCGAGATCGCCATCAGGAAGATCGAGACGGTGCTCGGCTCCACCGGCACAGACACCGTCACGCTGCAGGCAGCAAACAGCGACACGGTCTTTGTCAGCGCAGTTGAATCGCTGATCGGCTCGGCCGGGATCGACGTGGTCGGCATGCTGGCCGGCGGCGTGCTGGCAGTCTCCGGCATCGAGACCGTGCTCGGCAGCACCGACAGCACCGACGAGATCACCCTGCTCGAAGCCGGCAGCATCACCGTTTCCGCGGTCGAGAGCCTCACCGGCAGCACCGGGATCGACGTGGTCACGCTCCTGGGTGGCGGAAGCCTCACCGTGTCGGGCGACGCCAACACCGTCGAGACGCTGATCGGCGCCAGCACCGCGGTGGAGGTCATCACGCTGGCCGTGGCCAGCAGTGGCGCCATCATGGTGTCGGAGATCGACTCCGTGCTCGGCTCCGACGGCAGCGACACGCTCGAACTCGCCAGCGCCAGCTTGGCGGTGAGCGCGGTCGAGACCGTGCTGGGCAGCGCGGGTACCCAGACCCTGACCCTGCTGGCAGAAGGCAACGTGGCGGTCTCGGCCATCGAGACCGTGGTTGGAAGCACGGGCTCCGACACCGTCAGCCTGCTGGCGGCCGGCAGCGTGGCGGTGAGCGATGTCGAGTCCGCCATCGGCACCGGGGGAGGCAGCGACGTGCTGACCCTGCTCACCAACACGGCCATCACCGTGTCGGCCTTCGCCACCGTGATCGGTTCGGCCGCGGCCGACGACACCGTCACCCTGCTCGACACCGACGCCAACGTGCATCTGAGCGACGTCGAGACGGTGATTGGCCAGGCTGGCGGCACCGACGTGGTTACCTTGCTGCACGCCAGCGCGCTGTCTGTCAGCGGGATCGAGAGCGTGGTCGGCAGCGCCCTGGCTGGCGATGTGGTGACCCTGCTCGACGCCACCGCGATGCATGTCAACGGCGTGGAAACCGTCATCGGCTCGGCCGACACCGCCGACACGTTGACGCTGGACACCACGGGCAGCCTGGCCGTCGATGCGGTCGAGAGCGTCATCGGCACCGGCAGCGGAGACACCGTCAGCCTCATCAGCGGCGGTGCCATCACGGTCTCTGGCGTGGCCAGCGTGATCGGCTCGGCCGGCGCCGAAGACTCGGTCACCCAGCTCCAGCAGGACAGCACGCTGTCGGTCAGCGCCGTGGAGACAGTGATCGGCGCAGGCGGCACCGCCGACGCCGTCCAAATGCTCGAAGGCGGCACCCTGGCGGTCAGCAGCGTCGACACCGTGCTCGGCAGCACCGGCACCGATGTGCTGACCCTGCTTGCCGAAGGCACGGTGGATGTCTCGGCGGTCGAAAGCGCGATCGGCTCCGAGGGCACGGCGGACGAGATCCGGCTGCTCTCAGCTGGCGCGCTGGCCGTCTCGGGCATCGAGCTCGTGCAAGGCAGCTCCGGGACCGATGTGTTGACGCTGATCGACGCCACCGCCGTGGCCGTCAGCGGCATCGAGACGGTCATCGGCTCCACGGAGTTCACTGCCAGCGTCAGCCTCGCCGGCGAAGGCAGCCTCTCGGTGCAGGATGTGGCCAGCGCCACCGGCAGCGCCGGCACGGCGGACGTGCTGCGCCTGCTGGGCAGCGCCAGCAGCGTCACGGTCTCCGACTTCGAAACCGTGCTCGGCACCACTGGTACCGAGGACAGCATCACCCTGGCCGCGGAAGGCATCGTCAGCGTCTCGGCGGTGGACACGGTCGTCGGCTCCGAGGGCATGGCCGACGAAGTACACATGCTCGCGGCGGGCAACGTCCATGTCTCCGGCGTCGAGACCGTGGTCGGCAGCAGCACCACCTCTGACGTCGTCACCCTGCTGGCCACTGGCGCAATCGCCCTCAGCCACGTCGAGACCTTGGTCGGCACCGGCGAGTCGGAGGACGTGGTCACCATGTTGACCACCGGCACCCTGGCCACCAGCAGCGTGGCCACCGTGATCGGCACCACCGGGGCCGACGCCGTGCGCCTGCTGGCCACCGGCGCGCTCAGCATCAGCGACGTAGAGACCGTGGCTGGCACCGGCGAAGCCGACGACGTGGTCACCCAGCTGAGCGAGGACACCACCCTGCACATCCTGAATGTGGCCAGCGTCATTGGCACCGTGGGCAGCGCCGATGTGCTGCAACTGCATGCCGCCGGTAGCGTGACCGTGCAGGGAATCGAGACGGTCATCGGCTATGTCGGAACCTCCGACGAGATCACCCTTGCCGAGTCGGGCAGCTTGGCGGTCAGCAGCGTGGACACGCTGATCGGCGCCGGGGACACCGACGTCGCCACCATGCTCAACGCTGGCAGCCTGAAGGTGAGCAGCATCGAGACGGTGATCGGCAGTTCCGGGACTGATGTGGTCACTTTGCTCGAGACCGGCGCGCTGGCCGTGGACGGCGTGGAAACGGTCATCGGCAGCGGAGGCGAAGACGATGTCGTCACCCTGCTGGCCGCGGATGCCCTCAGTGTCGGCAGCGTGGCCAGCGTGATCGGCACCAGCGGGGCCACTGACACGGTGCACCTGCTCGGCACCGGCACCGTGGCTGTGTCCGGTATCGAGACCGTGGTCGGCAGCACCGGTGTCAACGTGGTGGAACTCGACGATGGCGAGACGCTGGCCGTCTCTGCCGTCGAAACCGTGCTCGGCAGCGAGGAGAACACCGAGATCCTGACGCTGCTTTCCGGCGCCGTGCCGATCAGCGTGTCTGGCATCGACACCGTGCTGGGTGGCGTCGGCACCAGTGATGCGGTCACGCTGCTCGCTGTCGGGGAGTTGGTGGTGGATCAGGTGGACACCGCCATCGGCACCTCGGACGAGGGCGACTCACTGACCCTGCTGTCCGCCGGCACGGTGCGCGTGAACCGCTTCGAGACTGTGACCGGCTCGACCGGCACCGACATCCTGCGCATGACCGGAACCGGAAGCCTGGAAATCAGTGGCATCGAGAGCCTGATCGGCACCACCGCCGGCACCGATGCAGCGACCCTGCTGGCCGAAGGCACGCTGGCCGTGTCCGCGGTGGACAGCCTCACTGGAAGCGACGGCACCGACGTGGTCCGCCTGCTGGCGGGCGGCAGCATCGAGCTCGGTGGCGTCGAGACCGTGCTCGGATCCACCGCAGCAGACACCGTGACCCTCGCCATCGGCGGCAGCCTGGCCATCAGCGCGGTCGAATCGGCCATCGGAAGCAGCGACGCCGACGATGTGCTGACCTTGCTGGCTGCAGCCAACGTGGCCGTTTCCGCCTTCGAGAGTGTGGTTGGCAGCAGTGCCACCAGCGACAGCTTGACCCTCTTGTCCGAGGGCGAGATCAGCCTGTCCGATGTCGAGACCCTGATCGGCACCACAGGCGCCGACACCGCCACCCTGCTGAGCACCGGCACGCTGGCTGTCAGCAAGGTGGACACCGTGATCGGCACCGACGGCACCGACACCGTGAAGATGCTGGCCGGTGGCACGGTAGCCATCACCGACATCGAGCGGGTGATCGGCAGCGCCTCCACCGCGGACGTGGTTCAGATGCTGGCCGACGGCACCCTCGAAGTCTCGGCTGTCGAATCGGTGGTGGGCAGTGCCGATGAGGATGCCGTCACCATGCTGGCCGCCGGCTCGCTCAAGCTCAGCGATGTGGAAACCGTGATCGGCTCCACCACCCTCGTCGAGGTGGTCACGCTGAACGCTGGCAGCCTGCTCGCCGTGTCCGACATCAACACCGTCATCGGCCAGGCCGGTGTCGACGACAGCGTACAGATGCTGGCCGGCGGCGCGCTGGCGGCATCGGCGGTCGACACCGTGACCGGCACCTCCGGCAGCACCGACGCCCTCACCCTGCTGGCTGCGGGCACGGTGACGGTGATCGACATCGAGAGCGTCACCGGCAGCGCCGCCTTGGCCGAGGTGGTGCAACTCGGTGACGAAGGTGAATCGCTCGCCGTGAATGCAGTGGACAGCGTGATCGGCACCACCGCCACCGGCGAGGCGCTGACGCTGCTCTCGGGCGGCACGGTTCACGTCAGCGGCGTCGAGCTGGTGCTTGGCGGCAGCAACGCCATCAACACGGTGCAGTTGCTGGAATCGGCCACGCTCGAGGTTTCGGCGATCGAGAGCGTGGTGGGCGCCAGTGGCGAGGAGGACCAGGTCACACTGCTTGTCGCCTCGGCCATCACCGTGGTCGATGTGGAATCGGTCACCGGCTCCAGCGGCACCGATGTGGTAACCCTTCGCAGCGCGAGCCTCGCCGTCACCGGCGTGGAAAGCGTGCTCGGCACCACCGGCTCCGAAAACGTCAGTTTCAGCAGCGGCACGCTGGCCGTGCAGGCGGTGGACACGGTGCTGGGCTCTACCGGCACCGAGGTGCTGCGTCTGCTGGCCGCCGGCACGGTCACCGTCAATGCAGTGGACAGCGTGATCGGCAGCACCGGTACCACCGACGCCCTGGTGCTGGCAGGCGGCGGTACGCTGGCCGTTTCCGGCGTCGAGAGCGTCACAGGCGACGACGCCAGCACCGATGTGCTCACCCTGCTCGCTGCCGGCGCGGTCTCGATCAGCAGCATCGAAACCGTCACCGGCAGTGCCGGCGTGGACACCTTGCGGCTGCGCAGCGGCGATGCGGTGGCGATCTCGGCAGTCGAGTCGGTGGTCGGATCCACCGGGGCCGACGACCAGGTCACGCTGCTCGTTGCAGGCAGCTTGAAGGTTGCCGCACTGGAAACGTTGATCGGCTCCACCGGGGCCGATGCCGTCAGCCTGATTGCCGCCGGCAACCTGGCTGTGTCCGCGGTGGAAACCGCGATCGGCAGCACCGCCAGCACCGATGCGATCACCCTGTTGGCCACCGGCGACCTGGCGATATCGGCCATCGACACTGTGCTGGGCACCGGTCACACCGCAGATGTGGTGCGCCTGCTCGCCACGGGTTCAGTCAAGGTCAGCGACGTGGCCAGCGTCATCGGCACCACGGCAGGCACCGACGTGATCACCCTGCTCGCCGAAGGCACCGTGAACCTGAGTGCCATCGACAGCCTGGTCGGCAGCACCGGCACCGACGTGGCCCGGATGCTGACGGCAGGCAGCCTGCGCGTCAGCGGCGTCGAGACCGTGCTGGGCCAGTCGGCCAGCGTGGAGGTGGTTACCCTGGCCGCCACCGGCGCACTCAGCGTGTCGGGCGTGGACACGGTGATCGGCAGCACCCTGAGCACCGACAGCGTGACCCTGCTGGCCGGCGGCGCCATCGCGCTCAGCGGTGTGGAGAGCCTCACGGGCACCACCGGCGCCAGCGACGTGCTCACCCTGCTGGCCGCCGGAAGCACTGCCGTGACCGGCATTGAGACGGTGCTGGGCAGCAGCGCTGCGGCCGACATCGTCACCATGAACCAGACCGGCGCGCTGACCACCGGTGCGGTTGGCAGCGTGATCGGCAGCACCGGCACCGACACCTTGACCTTGCTGGCAGACACCGGCGCCACTGCCGTGTCGGCCATCGAATCCATCATCGGCTCCACCGCCACCGCCGACGTCGTGCGCCTGTTGGCCGCGGGCTCGGTGCAGGTGAGCGGCATCGAGACCGTCACCGGCACCACGGCCATCGAGACCGTCACCTTGCTCAGCGCCGGCCGGCTGGCCGTCTCGGCGGTGGACAGCGTGCTCGGCACGACCGGCGCGGCCGACACCCTGGCCCTGCTGGCGGCTGGCAGCGTGAGCGTCAGCGCCTTCGAGAGCGTGCTCGGGAGCACTGGTGTGGACGCCGTCACGCTGCTCGCGCCCACCACGCTGGCCGTGTCGGCCGTGGAGAACGTCAACGGCGCCGTGGGCAGCACCGATGTGGTCCGCCTGCTGGCGGCAGGCAACATCTCGGTCTCCGGCGTCGAGAGTGTCGTTGGCAGCGCCGCCACCGCAGACGTCGTCAACCTGCGCGGCAGCTATGCCGGAGGGATCAGCGTTTCTGGCGTGGAGTCGGTCAATGGCAGCACCCTGACCACCGACGTGGTCACCCTGGCCGCCAGCGGCAGCCTCAGCATCAGCGCGGTCGACAGCGTTGTCGGCAGCACAGGCACCGACAGCGTCACCCTGCGAGGCGGCGGCACCGTCAGGCTCACCGCCGTGGAGAGTGCCATCGGCAGCACCCTGCTGACCGACAGCGTCACCATGCTCTCGGCGGGCGCGCTGGCGGTGAACCGCATCGACACCGTGATCGGCACCACCGGCACCGATGTGGTCACCCTGGTGTCCACCGGCAGCCTGAAGGTGAGCGTGGTGGAAACGGTGCTCGGCAGCACGGGCACCACCGACGCAGTGACCATGCTCTCCAGCACACTCAGCGCCAGCGGCGTGGAGACCGTGCTCGGCACGACCGGCACCACCGACGTGCTGCAACTGATGGGCATCACCAAGGTGCGCGTGGGCGCCATTGAAACCGTGCTCGGAACCACCGCCACCACCGATGGCATCACCCTGCAGGTGGGTGGCTCGATCAGCATCAGCGGCGTCGACAGCGTGGTCGGCAGCGCCGGCACCGCCGACGTGGTGACCATGCTCTCTGCCGGCAAGCTCAGCGTGCAGGCGGTGGAGACCGTGCTCGGCACCACCGGCACCGACAGCGTGGTCAAACTGGCCACAGGCATGCTGCGCATCAGCGGCGTCGAGTCGGTCACCGGCTCGGCCAGCACCACCGACGCGGTGACCATGCTCAGCAGTGGCAGCCTGTCGTCGTCTGCTGTCGAGAGCGTGATCGGTACTGGCGGCACCGACGTTCTGACGCTGCGAGCCGCCGGCGCCGTGAAAGTCTCGGCCATCGAGACAGTCCTCGGCAGCACCGCGGCCACCGACACCGTCACCTTGCTCGCCGCCGCCAGCCTGGCCGTATCGGGTGTGGAGACCGTCAACGGCGCAGCGGGGGGAACCGACATCGTCACCATGCTGGCGGCCGGCCGAGCCTCTGTCTCCGGCGTGGAGAGTCTGGTGGGCAGCAGTGGCGCCGACACCATCGTGCTGCGCAGCGGCGGTACCAGCACGAAGGGCCAGGGGGGTGCCGACGCGATCACCGCCAGCACC
Source organism: uncultured Ideonella sp. (assembly GCA_964369025.1). Taxonomy (GTDB): domain Bacteria; phylum Pseudomonadota; class Gammaproteobacteria; order Burkholderiales; family Burkholderiaceae_C; genus Ideonella. Next base: position 11,022 of record CAYJEC010000043.1, read on the forward strand.
GGCATCGACAAGCTGCTCTTCGACACCGCCAGCGACTCCGGCACCGGCACGTCGGCCGACACCATCACCGGCTTCAACGCCGGCACCGCCAGCACGGCGGTGGACCAGTTGCACCTGCTGGGCCTGGTTCAAGGCAGCCTGGGCTTCCTGGGCACCAGCGCCTTCACCTCCAGCGGCCACACCGAGGTGCGTGCCGTCAGCGGCAGCACCTACGGCAGCGGCCTCACTGCCAACGACGCCGTGATTCAGATCGATCTGGACGGCAATGGCGTGGTGGACATGGAGATCAAGCTGCTGGGCACCAAGGCAGCCAACATCGATGCCGGGGATTTCTTCACTGGGTGAGCCGGGTGGGTTGACGAACGGACGGGTGCCACCGATGCTGGCACCCGTCTGTCACCAACAGGGTTCCACGTGATCAAGCTCCATCAGTTCGCCCCGGCCTTCGGCCTGCCCAATGCCAGCCCGTTCTGCATGAAGGTCGAGACCTACCTGCGGATGGCTGGGTTGCCCCATGAACTGGTCAACAGCGGCGATATCTTCAGAGCGCCAAAGAAGAAGCTGCCCTTCATCGACGATGGCGGGGAACTCGTGGCCGACTCCACCCTCATCATCGACCACCTGAAGTCCCGGCACGGCGACCCGCTGGACGGTGGGCTCTCGGCGCTTGACCGCGCGGTGGGCACCGCCTTCCAGCGCCTGTTCGAAGAGAACCTGTACTGGGCGGTGGTGCACACCCGATGGATCGATGACGCAGGCTGGTCCAAGACGTGCCCGGCGTTCTTTGCCACGATGCCAGCGCCACTGCGCTGGTTCGTCCCGGCGCTGGCACGGCGGGGCCTGCGGGCCGAACTGCGAGGCCAAGGCATGGGCCGCCACACGCCAGCGGAGATCCACGCCATCGCCTGCCGGGATGTGACCGCCATCGCCGACTTCCTGGCAGACAAGCCCTTCATGCTCGGGCAAGCACCCAGCACACTGGACGCCACGGCCTATGCCTTCCTGGCCAACCTCCTTTGGGCACCCATCGCCTCGCCGATCCAGCAGCACGCCAACCAGCGGCCGACACTGGAGGCCTACTGTCTGCGCATGAAGGCGCGCTACTACCCCTGACCGTGGAGTCCGCGCGCGGCCGGCCGGGTGCCCCAGGTCATTGGAACTCGACCGGGCCGTACCAGGTGCGCGCCTGCGAGCGAGTGTTGTCGCTGTCAGTCATCAGCGCGATGGATTGCAAAGGCCCGGGCTCTTCGCCGAAAGCCAGGCGGTAGTCAGCCACCAGATTGCGGCGGTGCTCACGCCAGCGGCGCAACTGGCCCGGACCCGAGTCGACCACGATCTTGCGGATGCGGTCGCTGCGGGCGTTGGTGACCACCGAGCCCACCGGCAGCTTGGCGTCCCACACATAGACCAGCGTGGCGTAGGGAGGCTGCTCGCCAGTCAGGGCCTGCGCCAACTCGAACATCATGCGGGTTCGCATTGGCAGCGAAGACACGTCGCCCCCGAAGCCGAACATCACCCGTGCCGGCGCGTCCGCCTGATCCGCCGCCGACACATCGGCGGCCGGCACCAGATCCTGCACCCACCACGAGAAGCTCACTTCGCCCGCAGGCCGCGTGGCCGGAGCGAGCCGCTTGCGCCAGATGCTGGCAGACCCGTCGGACGACGCCATCACCGCCCGCCGCCCTTCCTTCTCCGCCCACTCGTAGCGCGTGGCGGATTTGCCCGGCAGCGCGACAGGCTGCCAATCGCTGGCGTCCGGCGGGGTAGGCGGTGGGGTGACACAACCGGCCGCCAGGGCGGCCAAGATGAACGTGAGGCGAGGCAACGGGCGCATGCAGGGTCCATCGGCGGGAATCAGCGATTTTCGACGGGAACCGCCGGGCCGTGCGGGCACAAAGTCGCGGCGGCTGTGCCTGGATGGCACCTGTCCGCAGAGTGCGCCCCTCGACAGCCGGCCTGACAATGCGCACACCGACAGGCGGGCAGTTCGCCTCGCCTGCCCGGCCCATGGAGGAGAGATTCGATGGCGCTCTACGATGTCTTTGCGCGCGCAGTGGCCCTGGT
>CAYJEC010000044.1:0-4840 GCA_964369025.1 uncultured Ideonella sp.
GTTCGTTCATGGCGTCCTCGGCCTTGTGGCCCAGGTGCAGGACGCGGTACAGCGCGGCGCCAATGCCAGCCCGGTCGGCACCGGATTTGCAGTGCAGGAGCGCCGGGTATTCGATTCTCTTGAAGAGATCATCCATCGCGTGCACCTCTTCAATCTCGGGCGGGGTGCGCGAATACAGCTTGATGTCGTGGAGCGCGATACCCAGCGCCTCGCAGGCTTCCTTTTCCAGCGCGTAGGAGCCGTAGCCGTGGGGGCCGCGCAGGTTGATGACGGTGCAGAGGCCGAATTTTTTCTGGTACTTGGCCAGCTGGGCCGGGCTGGGCTGGCTGGAGCGGTACATGCCGCCGCCCAGGTCGTAGAAATTGCTGTACACGGCACGGACGGCGCCATGATCCACCAGGTGCATGTCCAGCCAGGCAAGCAGGCGGCCAGTGCGTGTGGACAGGTTGTGCGGCATCGTGGTCGGGGTCAGGGCCGGTTGACGCCCGATTGTCCCTGAAGGCCGTCGGTGGAGTTTGCAGTGGCCCGGCACCCCCCGCCGAGCACCACCAGGGCAGCGGGCAAATTTGTGCTGGGGTTCCTGTCGAGGGCCATGCTAAGGTGCCGCTCCCTCGCCGTGCCCACGACATGCCTGCCCACTCCCGCCAACCCGGGCTCGACACCCTGCGTGCGCTGGCCATCGTGCTGGTGTTTCTCTACCACTACCAGGTGTTCGTCAGCCATGCGCCGACCTTCGGTTGGCTGGGCAACGTGGGGTGGACCGGGGTTGATCTGTTCTTCGTGCTCAGCGGCTATCTGATCGGGCACCAGGTGTTCGCTGGCGTCGCGCGGGGTGAGCGTTTGTCGCTGCCTGCGTTCTACGCGCGCCGCCTGCTGCGCACAATGCCGGCCTTCTGGGCCGTGCTGGCGCTGTACTTCGTGTTCCCGGTGGTGATGGGCGGCACCACGTCCCCACCGCTGTGGCGCTTCCTGACCTTCACGCAGAACTGGGGGCTGCAGCCGGGCACCGCGTTCTCGCATGCCTGGTCGCTGTGCATCGAGGAGCAGTTCTACCTGGTGCTGCCGCTGGTGGTGCTGGCGGCGGTGCGCTGGCGCGGTTCGGTGGCCGGGGTTTGGGCGCTGATGGCCCTGCTGACCGGGCTGGGCCTGGGCGCGCGCGCCTGGCTCTGGTCGTTGCACGGCAGCGAGGCCGGGCCCACTGGCACGGCGGGCTACCACCCCTGGGTCTACTACGCCACGCTGTGCCGCTTCGACGAGTTCCTGCCGGGCCTGGCGGTGGCGCTGGTGAGGCATGCCCACCCGCGCACCTGGGTCCGCTGGACGGCGCACGGCAACGCCTGGCTTCTGGCCGGCACGCTGGCGGTCGCGGCGATGTTCTGGGGTGTGCAGACGCGCTACTACGTTCCTGGCGTGGGCTACGGCGCCTTCATGACCGTGGCGGGCTACTCGCTGATCGCCTGGGCCTTTGCGCTGTGGGTGCTGGCCGCGCTCAGCCCGGGGTCCTGGCTGCAGCGGGTGCAGGTGCCGGGGGCGGCGGCGCTGGCCGCGTGGTCGTATGCGATCTACCTCACCCACAAGGCGGTGGCGGTGATCGTGGCGCGTGCCCTGGAACCCGGGCAGTGGCCCCTGGCGGCGGAAGTGGCCGTGGTCACCGCGGCTTGCCTGGCCGCCGGCTGGCTGCTCTACCGCGCGATCGAGCGGCCGGTGATGCGCTGGCGTGATCGGCAGGTGCCGACGCTGTTCCCGCGGCCTGCACTGGGCGCTCAGTGCCAGGCCAAGGGGTCCGCGCTGTAGTAGCCGGCCAACTCGGCGTAGAGGGCCGGGTGCCGGGCGGCGAACTCGGCCGGTCGTTCGAAGAAGACCTCGGACACCACCGCGAAGAACTCGGCCGGTTCGGTGGCCGCATAGGCGCCGAACAGCGTGGGCTCGCCTTGCGCGAGCTGCTGGTGCAGGCGCTGAAACTCGGCGCTGAACACGGCGGCCCAGCGCCGGTAGCGCTCGCGCCGGCCCAGGAACGGCGCGCCGCTGGCTGGCCCCCGTTCCTGGTCGAGCTGATGCGCGAACTCATGGATCACGACATTGCGGCCATCGTCCGCCATCGCGGCGCCGTCCTGCACGTCCTGCCAGGAGAGGATGACCTGGCCTTGTTGCCAGGATTCGCCGGCCAGCGCGTCGCGCCGGTCGTGCAGCACCCCGGTGCCGTCGGGCCTCACCCGGTCGACCAGGAAGGCCCCGGGGTACAGCAAGACCTGGCGCAGCTTGGGGAACAGCTGGCGCCGATTCAGTGCCAGCAGGCAGGCCTGGGCAGCGACCAGCACGCGCATGTCCTCGGTCACCTCCAGGCCCTGGCAGCCGAGGAAGGGTTTCTCGGCGAGGAAGACTTGCATCTGGCGTTGCAGTTGCCGTTGCACGTCGGGTGGCAGTTGGCGGTACAGCGGCCAATGCCGGCGCAGCACGGTGCGCCAGGAGGCCGGGAACGGCCGCGCGCGCAGTTGCCTGCGCCGCCACTCGGCCCAGGCGGGCCCGAACAGCAGCCAGGCGACGATGGCACCCGCCAGCGCCAACATGGCGAGCAGGGGCAGGGCATCGGCAAGGGGCGCGCTCATCGGTGTCAAATGGGTGCGCCATTCCTGCTTTCAATGGTCCCAAGCCCGACAGCTTCCTCGCCATGCATGAATTCGAACTGAAGTTCCAGGTCGACCCCGAGCGTGCGGCGGCCGTACGCGTCGCGATGCGGCGTGCCGCGCCACGCCGGCAGCGCCTGCAGGCGATCTACTTCGACACCCCCGACGCGGCTCTGGCCCGCGCCGGCATGGCCCTGCGGCTGCGGCGCGAAGGCCGGCACTGGGTGCAGACGCTCAAGGCCGCGGGCGAGCACGCAGCGATCCGGCTGGAGGACAACCAGCCTGTGACGGGCACTGCCGAGCCGACGCTGCAGCCCGACCGCCATGCCGCGTCGGCGGTCGGCCAACGGCTGCTGGCCTTGCTGGCTGTATCGGGCGGCAGCCTGGCGGCGCTGTACGGCACCGACATCCGGCGCCAGACGGTGCAGGTCGAGCACGGCGGTGCGCTCATCGAGATCGCCTTCGACGAAGGTGAGATCCGTGCCGGCGATGCGAGCTGGCCGGTCTGCGAGGTGGAGTACGAGCTCCTGTCGGGACCGGCGGCCCCGCTCTTCGAGCTCGCCCGCGAGGGCGTGCGGTCCCATGGCCTGTGGCTGGACACGGTGTCCAAGGCCGAGCGCGGCATGCGCCTGGCCCGGGGCCTGCGGCATGGGGCGCCGGTGAAGGCCCGCCCGCCGATGCTGCACACGGGCGACGGCGGCGGCGCGATGCTGCGCGGCACCCTGGCCGCCTGCGCGGAACAAGTGCTGGGTAACGTGGCGGCGCTGGCGGCCGGCAGCACGGATGCCGAGCACCTGCACCAACTGCGCGTTGGTTTGAGGCGCCTGCGCTGCGCCGCCGTAGACCTTGCTGGCTGGTGCCCGCAGGCGGTGCCGGCCGAACTGCCGGTGCTGGTTCATCTGTTCCGCGATCTGGGTGCCAGCCGCGACGCCGAGGCCATGGCATCGGGCGTGCGCCCCTGGCTGGAGGCTGCAGGCGTGCCGGCTGTCGCGGGCTTGCCCGCCTCCGCGTCGGCTGCCGATCCCCGCGACCTGGTGCGGGCCGCTGCGGTGCAGGCGGCCCTGCTGGGACTGCTGGCGTGCGTCGCAGCGGACACGGAGCGGGCCGGCGCCGATGGGCTCGCTGCCGGCGCGGCTGGGGCGTTCCTCAGGCAGCGCCTCGGCAGCCTGCGCGCCCAGGTGCTGCGTGACGCCGATCGCTTCCCGCAGTTGGCCGAAGCACGCCAGCACCGAGTGCGCAAGCGCGTCAAGCGTCTGCGCTATCTGGTGGAGTTCGCATCGGCCCTCTTTCCCAGGAAGTCGGTCGAACGCTTCCTGAAGCCACTGGTGTTGGCGCAACAGCGCCTCGGTGAACACCAGGATGGCCAGATGGCCACCGCGCGCTATCGGGCCGCGGGCGAACACGACCCCCGCGCGGCCTTTGCGGCCGGATGGTTGCTCGCCCACCAAGCCGAAACCGCGCGTGCCTGCCGCCGTGCACTCAGGCGGTTGAAGGCGGTCGAGCCGTTCTGGTGATTTTTGGAGGGGTGCTGTGATTTTCAGGGGGCTTGGCCGAATCACCCGGACAAGACAACCGCCCCACACCACCGCCCACCATGCCGTCCGCCCGAGACACCGACCTGCAGCAGCGCTTTGAGGCCTTGCTGCAGGAGCACCGTGCGATCGTCGTCCACGTGGCACGCATCTATGCAGCCGTCCACGACGAGCGTCACGATCTGGCCCAGGAGATCTGCACCCAGCTCTGGCGTGCGTTCCCCGTGTACGACCCGGCACGCCGATTCTCGACCTGGATGTACCGGGTGGCGCTGAACGTGGGCATCAGCCACCTGCGCGAGGCGCAGGCGCGTGCTGCGCACTTCGAACCTTGGGACGAGGAGTTGGCGGAGGCCGTTGCCGGCACACCCACCGCACCGCCTGACGAGCGCCTGGTGTCGCTGCGGGGCCTGATCGCCCAACTGGAACCACTGAACCGCGCCCTGCTGATGTTGTATCTGGAAGATCGGCCCTATGGCGAGATCGCCGAGGTACTCGGCCTCAGCGAAACGAATGTGGCCACCAAGCTCAATCGCATCAAGCAACGCTGGCGCGAGCAGATGGCCCCTACCTCCTTGCACCTGGAGAAACCCGATGGAACTCGATGAGCTGAAACTCGCCTGGCAGTCGCTCGACCGGCACCTGGTGCGCCGCGATGCCTTCGACCTCGCGCGGTACCGGGAG
>CAYJEC010000044.1:4940-12922 GCA_964369025.1 uncultured Ideonella sp.
GCTCGACCGGCACCTGGTGCGCCGCGATGCCTTCGACCTCGCGCGGTACCGGGAGGGTCGGGCGCGCAGCGTCCGAGCGCACCTGTGGCCGTTGGTTGCCGGCCAGATCCTGCAGTTCATTGCGGGTGCGGCGATCATGTGGCTGGCGGTGGGCTACTGGAGCACTCAGCTCGATGAGCCGCACCGGGTGGTGTCCGGTGTGCTTCTGCAGGCCTGGGGCCTGATGTTCGCCGTGTGTGCAGGGCAGGAGCTGGCCCTGGTTTGCCGCATCGATGTGGCCGCACCGGTCTTGGAGATTCAGCGTGCGCTGGTGCGGCTGCGGGCCTGGCGGCTGCGGGTGGCACCGTTGTTCGGTTACAGCGGATGCATCGCCTGGGTGCCGCTGGTGATGGTGGGCTTCGACGCCGGCCTGGGGGTCGACCTGGTCAGGCAGGCACCCGGCGCGGTGGGGGTGCTGGTGTTGAGCGGCGCCCTCGGTGTCGTTGCGTGGTGGGGAATCCTGAAGTGGCTGCGCCGGCCACGCCGAGCCGGATTGGCACGTGCCATGGACGAAGGCAGCACCGGCCGCCATTTGCGCCGTGCCTTGGCGGAACTCGACGAACTCGCCCGTTTCGAGCAGGCCTGATGCCTCTACCATCCGCACCATGAAACGTCTTGCCCTGCTTCTCGCGGCCTGGGTGGCTGCCTTCGTTCCATTGACAGCCCTGGCACAGGTCCCGGCCGCGCAGGCGCTGAGAGCGCTTTTCGCCGACGAGTGGGAGCGCACGCTGCGGGATAGCCCGGAGACCGCGAGCTACAACGGCGACACCCGCTATGACGACCGCTGGAGCGACTTCAGCCCGGCCGCGATCGAGGCCCAGCAGGCCGGTGACCGCGCAGCGCTCGCCCGCCTGCAGGCCATCCCGCGTGCCGCACTGGGCTCGACCGACCAGTTGCACTACGACGCGTTCGAGTGGCAGTTGCGCCATGCGATCGAGCGCCAGCGGTTCAAGGAGTACCTCCAGCCCATCGGCCACCAGGGCGGGGTGCAGACGGCCGATGGCATCGCCGAGGTGATGCCGTTCGCCACCGCTGCCCACTATCGCCGCTACCTGAGCCGGTTGGCTGCGCTGCCCGTTCTGGTCGACCAGAACCTGGCACTGCTGCGCGAGGGCGTGCGCCAGGGCCACGTGCCGCCGCGGGTACTGATGGAGCGCGTGCCCGCACAGATCGCTGCCCAGGTCGTCGACGACCCGGTGCGCAGCCCGTTCTACCGCCCGTTCCGCAACTTCGCCGACAGTGTGCCTGCGGCCGACAGGCCGGTGGTGGCCGCCGAAGCGCAGGCGACGATCCGCGACCGCATCGTGCCGGCTTATCGCCGCCTCGCTGCCTACTTCAACACCGAGTACCTGCCGCGCACGCGTGCCACCATCGCTGCCACCGATCGGCCCGACGGCCCGGCCTACTACGACTTCCTGGCCCGTTACTACACGACCACGCCACTGGCGGGGCAGCAGATCCACGAGATCGGCCTGAAGGAAGTGGCCCGCCTGCGCGCCGCGATGGACAGGCTGCAGGCCGAAATCGGCTTCAAGGGCACGCGGGCAGAGTTCTTCACCCACCTGCGCACGGACCCGCGCCATTTCCACCGCACGCCGGCCGAACTGCTGGCCGCCTACCGCGCGGTGAGCAAGCGCATCGACCCCGAGCTGACCAAGGTGTTCAGGTTCCAGCCGCGCCTTCCCTATGGCGTGCGGCCGATCCCCGACAACATCGCCCCGGACACCACGGCCGCCTACTACCAAGGTGGCGCGGCGGATGGCACGCGGCCTGGCTACTACTACGTCAACCTCTACAAGCCCGAGGCGCGGCCGATCTGGGAGATGGTGCCGCTGACCTTGCACGAAGCGGTTCCCGGCCACCACTTCCAGTTCGCTCGCGCGCTGGAACTGCCCGACGCGCCGATGTTCATGCGCACCGCCTACTTCGTTGCCTACGGGGAAGGCTGGGCGCTGTATGCCGAGCAACTCGGCTACGACATGGGTCTGTACGACGATCCCTACGACCGTTTCGGCCAACTGGCCTATGAAATGTGGCGCGCAGTGCGCCTGGTGGTGGACACCGGCATGCACCTCAAGGGCTGGAGCCGGGAAGAGGCCATTGCCTACTTCAAGGCGCATTCACCGAAGACCGATCAGGACATCGTCAACGAGATCGACCGCTATATCGGCACCCCCGCACAGGCGCTGGCCTACAAGATCGGCCAGATGAAGATCAGCGAGTTGCGCGGCCGGGCCGAGCGCGCGTTGGGCCCGGCGTTCGACCTGCGGGATTTCAACGATGCAGTGTTGGCGACGGGGTCGGTGCCGCTGGATGCGCTGGAAAGGCGCATCGACGGGTGGATCCAGGCGCAGCCGAGGCGCTGAATGAGCGCTCTGACGGCGCCTGGCCGCTCAGGCGTAGGTGTTGACCTGCGTCCCCAGTGGGCCGGAACTGGCCAAAGCAGGCTGAGGCGCGATGGCGTTGATCAGCGCCAGGGCACCGGCAGCCTGCGTATCCAGCGCCTTGCGCAGCACGAGCAGGTTCACCGCGTCACCGGTCGGGCCTTGCGATGCGGCACCCACGGCGGCATTGACGCCAGGGCTGTTGCTGATGTTCATGGTGTGGCCGTTCAGAGTGAATATCTGGTTGTCGGCGAAGTCGGGTCGCAGCTTGAGGTTGTTCGCTGCGCCATGTCACACTCGGCGCGAAAGGCAAAGGCCCGTCGATGACCACTCGCTACCTGTTCCTGGCCGCCCTCGGCCTGGCGGCTGTCGGCCTCACCACGTCGGTGACCGCGGCGCCCCGTTTCGAGTTCACCGAACCGGCCGTGATGACCAAGCGGACCGGCACCGGCTCGCGTTCAACCTTGGTTCAAGGCGCCGACGGCGCGCTCTACGGCACCGCCCAGTTCGGTGGTCCGCACGGCAAGGGAACGATCTACCGCTATGTTCCGGGAGGCGCGCTGACCGCGGTGCACGGGTTTTCCGGCGCAGACGGTGCGGACCCGATGGGCAGCTTGATCAGCTTGGCGGACGGCAGCCTCTGGGGCACCGCCGGCACGGGTGGCGCCTTCGGGCATGGCACCGTCTTCCGCTTCGAGCCGGCCTCGGGCCACCTTCAGGTTGTCCATTCGTTCGATGGCAACGACGGTCACTTGCCCGAATCCACGCTGATCCTTGCCCGCGACGGATATCTGTATGGCACGTCGGTTGGCAGCCTGGACTACGAGCCAACGCAGTTCCCGGGTTCCATGTACCGGATCGACCCGGCGACCTGGCAGTTCACCCTGATTCGGCGCTTTGCCCGCAGCGGCCCGGAATCCGATCTCGGGCGCCAACCGAATGGCCAGTTGTTGCAGGCACGTGACGGCCATCTCTACGGGGCAAGCTACCTCGGCGGTGCCAATGACGGGGGCGTACTTTTCCGCCACGACCCGATGACGGGCGCGTTTGAAAAGATCCACGATTTCGGCGGTATCGGCGGCTGCAAGCCGTTCGGGCCCCTGATCCAGGCCCGCGACCAGCGCCTTTACGGCACCACCACCCAGTGCGGCGCCCTGGCTGGGGGAACGGCGTTCCGCGTCAGGTCGGGTGGGCGGATCGAGGCCATCCACGCCTTTCAGGCCTTTGACGATGCCTACTTTCCTGTCGCCGGGCTGTTGGAGGCCAGCGACGGCTTTCTCTACGGTTCCAGCCACGATCTCGGGTATGGCAGCTTGTTCCGAATGCGCCTGGACGGCAGCCGCTACCAGCGATTCTTCGAGTTCGGCTACAGCGACGGCTTGCAATCGCAGGGCGAGTTCCCCGACGGCACGCTGATCGAACTGGACGGCGCCCTCTGGGGCACGACTTCCGCAGGTTCAGTCGTTGGCATCGGGGGTTCGATCTACCAGGTCAAGCCGCTGCCCGCACGCTGAGCCCCTGCGGGTGGGCTGTGCGCGGGTGAACCCTCTCCCTAGCCTGTCAGTTGACAGACCCATTGGGGCACACAAGCATCGCAAACTTCTCCAGGAGCCCCCAAATGCAAGGTTTGTTCCGTCGAATCCCCCAAATCACACTGGCCGTGGCGTTCAGCGCCCTGTGCGGCTCCGCGGTCGCCGGCGGCCGGCCCGACCTCGTGCTGTCCGAACTGCAGGAATCCCATCGCCTGCGGGTGCCTTCCGAACTGCTGGTCCAGTTCCGCCCCGGCCTGGCGGAGGCGGTGCACGGCGACGCCTTTGCGCGCGTGGGTGGCCGGTTCCTCGAGCGGGTCAGTGGTGATCTGCAGCGCATCTCGCTGCCCGCGGGTGCGGACCTGTCGGCCGCGATCCGGGTACTGCACGCCCACCCCGGCGTCGACTTTGCCGAACCCAACTGGGTCTACCGCTCCGATGTGGTGTCCGACGACACGTACTACACCACCAACCGGCTGTGGGGCACCTACGGCGATGCTTCGCCGCTGTTCCAGAACCAGTACGGCAGCCAGGTCGCCGAGGCCTGGGACCGCGGCCACGCAGATTGCGGCCACACGATGGTGGCGGTGATCGACGAGGGCGCGCAGTACAAGCACCCGGACCTGAAGCACAACTTCTGGGAAAACCCGGCCGAGATCCCCGACAACGGTATCGACGACGATGGCAACGGCTTCATCGACGACACCCGCGGCTGGGATTTCTCGCGCGACGACAAGAGCACCTACGACGGCACGCAGGACGACCACGGCACCCACGTGGCCGGCACCATCGGCGCGCGCGGCGGCAATGGCAAGGGTGTGGCGGGCATGTGCTGGCGCCTGCGCATGATCGACGTGAAGTTCCTGGCCACCCGCAGTGGCTCGACGGCGAACGCGATCAAGTCGATCGACTACGTGACCGACCTGAAGATCCGCCACAAGCTGGATCTGGTGGCCATCAATGCCTCCTGGGGCGGCGGTGGGTACTCGCAAGGCCTGAAGAAGTCGATCGAGGCGGCTGGCAAGGCTGGCATCGTCTTCGTCGCGGCTGCAGGCAACAGTGGCCTGAACAACGATGTCACTCCGCATTACCCGTCCAGCTACGACAGCCCGACGCTGATCTCGGTGGCGGCCATTGGCGCCGGCGGGTTGCTGGCAGGCTTCTCCAACTACGGCTCCACCACGGTGGATCTGGGCGCACCGGGCGTGGTCATCAACTCGACCGTGCCGAACGGCTATGCGGCCTACAGCGGGACCTCCATGGCCACGCCGCACGTGGCTGGCGCGATCGCGTTGTACGCATCCTCGCATCCGGGCCTGTCGGCGCTCGAACTGAAGGAGGCGATCCTGTCCACGGTGACCCCCACCACGTCACTGGCTGGCAAGACGCTGACCGGCGGGCGCCTGAACGCCAGCAGCTACTGACGGGCAGGGGTGCCCAGCGGTACACGCTGGGCACCCAGTGCCAACAAGGCACTGGCCCCCACCACCACGGCGAGCGCGGCTGTCAGTGAACTGGCGGTGGCGATGGCTCCAATCAGCGGCGGTCCGACCAGGAAACCGCTGTAGCCTACCGAGGTTACCGAGGCGATGGCCGCCGCGCGGCTGACACCCGGCACGCGCGTGGCGGCATTGAAGAGGATGGGCGCAACCGGCGCCAACCCTGCGCCCACCACCGCGAAGCCCAGCATTGCCACCACAGGGTGCGCCGACAACAGCACCGCGGTCATGGCCAGCGTGGCCATGGCCGCGCCGAATCGAAGCAAGGTTCGCTCGTCATGGCGCGCGCGAAGGTGGTCCCACCCGGAAGCGCGAGGCGGCCATGGCAGCCGAGAAGCTGGCGTAGCCCAGTGCGGCATGGGCCTGGGTCATCCCGACCTCCTGCTTCAGGTAGAGCACGCACCAGTCGTACATCGCACCCTCTGCGGTCATGCCGGCGAAGATCAGCAGGCCGATCAGCAGCAGCAGGCCGCGTGGCCAGGCAAAGTGAGCCTGGCCACTTTCCTGGCCTGCGCTGTCGTGGGTGGCAAGCATGCCGCGCGAGGACCACGCAGCGCCCAGCGCGAGGATCGCGCAAATCGCCGGGATCTGGACACGTGGCGTCACGCCGGCCCAGAGCAGGCCGGCGACCGCGGCGGCGCCCGCCATGCCGCCCACGCTGAACATGCCGTGCAGGTTGCTCATGATCGGCCGCTGGCCCAGGCTTTCCAGCACCGAGCCCTCGGTGTTGATGGCCACGTCGAACAGGCTCAGCGATGCGCCGAGAACAAGCATCGCCGGCAGCGCGGCGTATGCGCCCGGGTACTCCAGCACGCCGCCCAGTGCCAGGCACATCGCCAACGCCGAGAGGGCCGATGCCTGGCGAGCGCCGAGCCGTGCCACCAGCTTGCCAGCGATGAACAGCGACGCCACGGCGCCGACCGCGGCCGCGAACAGCAGCAGTGACAGCGTGGCCTCGTCGATCTCGTATTGCGCGCGCACCGAGGGGATGTGTGCCCCCCAGATACCGCAGAGCATGCCCAGCGCCATGAACTGCAGGCGGGTTGCGCGACGTGCCCGAGCCCATGAGGCAGGCTCAGGTGCCGGGCCGGTGCTCGGATCGATGGGTTTCGTCACGGATGGCACGGGCAGTTCAAAGCTGAAGCGGGGGGCCTCAGTCGATGGTGATGCCGACCTTCTTGATGATTTCGCCCCACTTGCGGGCTTCACTGTCGATGAAGGCCTTGAACTCGGCGGGCGTGCCACCGCCGACGACCAGGCCCTGCCTCGACAGCGCCTCGCGGACAGCCGGATCGGCCAGCACCGCGTTGACATCGGCATTGATGCGGGCGACCACTTCGGGCGGCGTGCCGGCGGGTGCGAACAGGCCGTTCCAGGCGAGCGCCTCGAAGCCGGGGTAGCCGGATTCGGCCAGCGTCGGCAGCTCCTTGTTGCCCGGCATGCGTTGGGTGCTGGTGGCCGCCAGCAGCTTGATGCGCTTGCCCTGGATCAGCGGCAGCAGCGCAGGCTCCACGGTGAACAGCGCCTGTGTATCGCCGGCGGCCAACGAGGTCGCAGCTGGCGGCGAGCCGTTGTAGGGCACATGCACCGCGTCGACGCCGGCCAGGCTGAGGAACAACTCCATCGTGAGGTGCGAGGAACTGCCGTTGCCCACCGACCCGTAGCTGATCTTGCCCGGCTGCTTCTTCGCCCAGGCCACGAACTCGGGCACCGTGGTGGCCGGGTTGGCCGCCGGCACCGCCAGCACGTTGGGCTGGGAGGTGGTCAGCACGACCGGGAGCAATTGCCGCGCCGGGTCGTAGGGCATCTTCTTGTACATGAAGGGGCCGAAGGCGATCGGCCCGTTGAAGCCGATGCCCAGCGTGTAGCCGTCGGGCGCGGCCTTGGCCACCACATCCATGCCCAGCATGCCGCCGGCACCGGGCTTGTTCTCGACCACCAGCGGCTGGCCCCACCGGTCCTTCAGCTTGTCCCCGAGCGTTCGCACGATGACGTCCAGCGAGCTGGCGGCGGGTGCCGGCACCAGCATCCGCACCGGCTTGTCCGGCCACGTCTGCGCCGAGGCGGCACCGCACAAGAAGGTGGCGAACAGCAGGGGGATCAGTCGATTCATGGTGTCTCCGGCAGCAACGGTGTCGAACGCAGGCTCTGTCAAGAACTGTCTATTCTGGCGGCTACGGCGATGTTCACTCTGGCGCCTGCGAAGGCACTGGCATAAGCTCCGGCGATGCGCTGCAGGAGACACGCGATGAGCTTCGTTCGATCGACTTGGATTCTGGCGGCCCTGGCCGGCGTGCTGGCTGCTGGTGCCCATGCGGCTCAACCGCCACTGCTGGACAGCAGCGCGCGCCAGAGCCTGGCGCTCCAGCCCCAGGGTGGCGCCCGCAGCGTGGCCGCGCAGTGGCGCCGCTTGCAGCAAGCACCGGGGCGGGGCGCGCACGCGGCGCCGCAGGGCCTGGCCCCATGGCGTGGGCAGGTTCGGCCGTTCCAGGTGCGCCAGGGCCGGCGCCTGGTCGAGGGCGACATCGACA
>CAYJEC010000045.1:0-12824 GCA_964369025.1 uncultured Ideonella sp.
CGCTGGCGCAGCGCGCGCGAGGTGGCGGCTGCGGCCGGATCGAGCAGGTCATGGTCGAGCAGGAAGCGCTCGAGAGCCTTCAGCTCGCGCTCCAGTGCCAGGCGCCAGTCAGCCAGGGCGTCCAGGCCCGGCACCAGCGAGGTTTGCATGGCGAGCTGGCGCTCGACCGGCGGGGCGTGGGGGGCGTTGGGCGTCACAGTGGAAGGCGATGCTAGCAGTGGTATCGGCGGGGCCCGCTGGAAATCAACGGCGTTGGCAGCCCGGGCAGAAATATGTCGCACGCTGGCCCTGAACGATGCGACGAATGGTGACAGCGCAACGCGGGCAGGGCTCACCGGCCCGCCCGTAGACCCTCGCCATTCCTTGGTACTGCCCCACGTCGCCATGCGCGTCGCGGAAGTCGCGCAATGTCGATCCGCCGGCGGCGATGGCCTCGCCCAGCACCCGCCGCACCGCCGAATGCAGGCGGGCTGCGCGCAGGGGGCCGATGCGCGAGCAGGGCGTGCGCGGGTCGATGCCGGCCTCGAACAGGGCGTCGCTGGCGTAGATGTTGCCGGCGCCCACGACGAGTTCGCCCGACAGCAACGCCTGCTTGACCGGGGTGCGCCGGCCTTTCAGCGCGGCGTGCAGGTGACCGGGCGTCCAGTCCGGATCGAAAGGCTCGGGGCCGAGCCTGCCGAGCAGCGTGGCGGCAGGTGCCGCGTCGAGCGCGGGGGACCAGACCAGGGCGCCGAAGCGGCGCGGGTCGGTGAGGCGAAGGGTGCCGCGGTCGGTCACCAGATCGGCATGGTCGTGCTTGCCGGGCGCTGGCATGCCCATCCCGAAGGCCAGGGAGCCGGACATGCCCAGGTGCAGCAGCAGGCCGCCAGCGGGCTCGGCGGCATCGTCGAGTAATGGCAGCCAGAGGTACTTGCCGCGCCGGCCAATCTCGCCGACGATCTGCCCGACCAGGTGGCCAGGGTCTCCGCCCAACGGCCAGCGCAGAGGTTTGCCAAGCCGCAGTGCCAGGACTCGGGCACCGCGGATGCCTGCAATGCTGCGGCGCGTGACTTCGACCTCGGGCAATTCGGGCATGAGGGAATTATCTGGTCTTGGCGGACTCCTAGAATCCAACCAGCCCCCGGAGACCCGATGACCCGTCGCCCTGCCCGCCCTGCCCTGCGCCGCACCCCCCATCGGCCCGCCCTGCGCGCGCTGGCCGCCGCAGCGGCCCTGTGGCTGGCCAGCCCAGCCATCGCCGCTGAGCCCCCAACCGCGGGCGAGGCTTCGCCGGCTGCCAACTCGGCGATGGACAAGAACCTGTTCCTGCTGTTGCTGGTGGGCGAGCTCGAGGCCCAGGAAGGCCGGCTGGGCAGCGCGCACAGCCTGATCCTCGACGCGGCCAACCGCTCGCGTGACGAGGGCCTGTTCGAGCGGGCGGTCGAGTTGGCCATCCAGGCCCGCGACCGCGACAAGGCGCTGGCAGCCGCCAAGACATGGCGCACAGCGATGCCGGATTCGCCGCTGGCTCTGCGCACCCAGGTGCAACTGCTGGTGGCGCTGGACAAGCCAGCCGAGCTGAGCGAGCCACTGCGCGCGCTGATCCAGCGCCAGACACCGAGCGAGCGTGCAGCCACCATCGCCTCGGTGCCCCGCTTCCTGGCGTCGATGGCCGACAAGGCACGCGCCCTGGCGGTGGCCGAGCAGGCTCTGGCACCCTTCGCGACCGGAGACGCCACCCGCACCGCCGTGCGCACGGCTCTGGGTCGGCTCGCCCTGGCTGCCGACCAGCCCGAAGTGGCGTTGTCGCAGGCCCGCAAGGCGATGGCAGACGAACCGGCTGCCCCCGGCCCCGCCTTGCTCGCGCTGGACCTGATGCCCAAGCTGGAGGGCGCCGAGGCCTTGGTCCAGAGGTACCTGGCCGGAAAAGACGCCCTGCCGCCCGTGCGGCTGGCCTATGCCCGCGCTTTGGACCAACTTCAGCGCATTGGCGAGGCGGCCTCGCAGATCCGGCTGGCATTGAAGAATGAGCCGGAGCAGGCCGGGGCCTGGCTGAGCCTGGGCGCCTACCTGGTGGATTTGCGCGAAAACGACGAGGCAGTCACCTCTCTGGAGCGGTTCCTGCGCCTTGATGCTGCGGCCTCAAACAAGACCGACACAGACTCTGCCGAAGGAAAGGCCAACGAGCGCGGCATGACCGAGCTGGCCTATCTGCTGCTGGCCCAGGCGCAGGAGCAGCGCGGTGACCTTGCCGCTGCAGCGTCCTGGCTGGACCGCATCGAACCCAGCCGCCTGGACATGTCTGCCCTCGCCCGCCGCGCGAGCCTGCTGGTGCAGGCCGGGCGTGTCGAGCAGGCCCGCGCGCTGGTTCGCGACACCCCTCTGCGTGAGGAACCAGAAGCGCGCACCCGCCTGCTGGCCGAGGCCCAGGTGCTGCGCGACGCGCGGCAGTGGCAAGCCGCCTACGACCTGCTGCTGAGCGCATTGCGCCTGGCCCCGGACGACACGGTGCTGATGTACGAGATGGCCATGGTGGCCGACCGCCTGTCCCGGTTCGACGACATGGAGGCGCTGCTGCGCCGTGTCATCGCCCTGAAACCCGACGACCACCAGGCGCACAACGCGCTGGGCTACTCGCTGGCCGATCGCAACCTCCGCCTCGAAGAGGCACGCAGCCTGGTGCGGCGTGCCGCGGAACTCGCCCCGCATGACCCCTTCATCATCGACAGCCAGGGATGGTTGGCGTACCGCCTGGGGCAGCGCGAAGAGGCTCTCAAGTTGCTGCGACGCGCGCACCTGGCGCGCCCGCATGTCGAGGTCGCCGCGCACTTGGGCGAGGTGCTGTGGGCCATGGGCCAGCAGGACGAAGCCCGCCGCATCTGGCGCGACGGGCGCACCCGCGAGGCGCGCAACGACGTGCTGACTGAAACCTTGGCACGGTTGCAGGTCACCCTGTGATCTTCGCCCGCCGGGCTTTGCTGCTGGGGGCTGCCGCGGCGCTGACAGCTTGCACCAGCCTGCCCCCGGCCGCAGAGGGCGAGCCGCCGCCGCGTACCGGCCGGCTGCTGGTGCGCGTGGAGGCCAGCGGCAGTTCGCCGGCACAGCAGCACAGTGGCGCCTTCGAACTGAGTGGCAGCGCGGAGCAAGGCCAGTTGCGGCTGCTGAGCCCGCTGGGCACGCAGGTGGCGCTCGCTCGCTGGAGCCCCGCTGGTGCCGAACTGGTCGACACCTCGGGCACGCGCCGCTTCGCGGATCTGGACGCCCTGGCCCTGGAGGCCCTTGGCGAGGCCATTCCGCTCGGCGCCCTGCCCGACTGGCTGGCGGCGCGCCCGTGGCCCGGCGCACCCTCGGCGAACGGGCCCGGCACCGGATTCACGCAGTTGGGCTGGGCGGTGGACCTGTCCCGCTTCGCTTCGGACGCCTTGGTCGAAGCGCGCCGCGCCACACCGCCTGCCGTGCTGCTGCGCGCCAAGCTCGACAGCGCCGTCTGACCTCAGCACCCCGCGCCATGCCCCTGACCGCGCTTTGCGACTTGCCTGCCCCAGCCAAGCTGAACCTGTTCTTGCATGTGATCGGCCGGCGCGACGATGGCTATCACCTGCTGCAGTCGGTTTTCACGCTGATCGACTGGGCGGACACCCTGCACCTGGAGCGGCGCGACGACGGGCAGTTGGTTCGCCACGATCTGGGCCCCGCCCTGCCGGCCGACGACCTGTGCCTGAGGGCCGCCCGCCTGCTTCAGGCCGAGAGCGGCTGCCAGCATGGCGCCGATATCTCCATCGACAAGCAGGTGCCTTGGGGCGCCGGCCTGGGCGGCGGCAGTTCCGACGCAGCCACGGTGCTGATCGGCCTGAACCGCCTCTGGGCGCTGAACTGGCCGCGCGAGCGCCTGATCAGCTTGGGCGCACGCCTGGGCGCCGATGTGCCCTTCTTCATCGGCGGCCACAACGCCTTCGTCGAAGGCATTGGCGAGCGGCTGACGCCGGTGGAGTTGGCACCGCAGTTTTTCGCGGTGCTCAAACCGCCCCAACCACTGGGCACGGCGGCCATATTTTCGAGCCCGCTGCTGACAAGGAACACCGATCCTGTTATAGTCGCGGGCTTTCTTGCAGACGCCAAATCTTTGGCCGAAAGTGAACGCGGCGCGGCGCAAACCGTGCGCGGGTTTGCCGGCCACAATGACCTGCAACGAGCCGCCGAGGGCCTGTGCCCGGAGGTGGCCGAGGCGGGGCGGTGGCTTCAGGCCCGGTTCGGCAACAGCCGGATGACGGGCTCGGGCAGTGCGGTGTTTGCAAGAGCCGGCGCAGGCGAACGGCCTGTGGCGACCATGCTGGAAGGCGAATGGCCAGAAGGCTGGGTCGGGCGAATGTGCCGGAGCCTGGAAGTGCACCCCTTGTCCGGGTGGCTGGGCTGAACAGGTTTGAAGGGTGGGGCCGTCGGCCACATCCTGTGTAGGGGAGTCGCCAAGTTGGTCAAGGCATCGGATTTTGATTCCGACATGCGAGGGTTCGAGTCCTTCCTCCCCTGCCAAAGTTTTTGCTTCACGACGGCGCTGCAAATGCGCCGTTGTCGTCTGAAGCGGCGCTGAAACGAACTACCCTGCCCGCCCATCCGGAGTCATCGACGTGCTGTTCAACACCGTCCTGTTCACTGGCAACGCCAACCCGGTGCTGGCCCAGGAGATCGCCACCCACCTCGGCGCCGAGCTCGGCAAGGCCATGGTCGGCCGCTTTTCCGACGGCGAGGTCACCGTCGAGATCCAGCAGAACGTCCGTGCGCGGGACGTCTTCGTCGTGCAGCCCACCTGTGCGCCGACGAACGAAAACCTGATGGAGCTGCTGATCATGGTCGATGCGTTGAAGCGCGCCAGCGCGCGCCGCATCACCGCCGTGATCCCCTACTTCGGCTATGCCCGCCAGGATCGCCGCCCGCGCTCCACCCGCGTACCGATCAGCGCCAAGGTCTGCGCCAACCTGCTGGAAACGGTGGGTGTCGAACGCGTGCTGACCATGGACCTGCACGCCGACCAGATCCAGGGCTTCTTCGACATCCCGGTCGACAACATCTACGCCTCGCCGGTGCTGCTGACCGACCTGAAGGCCAAGAACTACCAGGACCTGGTCGTCGTCAGCCCGGACGTCGGCGGTGTGGTGCGCGCCCGCGCGCTGGCCAAGCAACTGGGCTGCGACCTGGCCATCATCGACAAGCGCCGCCCGAAGGCCAATGTCTCCGAGGTGATGCACGTCATCGGCGAGATCGACGGTCGCAACTGCGTCATCATGGACGACATGATCGACACCGCCGGCACCCTGGTGAAGGCAGCCGAGGTGCTCAAGGAGCGGGGCGCGAAGAGCGTCTACGCCTATTGCACCCACGCCGTGTTCTCGGGCCCGGCGATCGAACGCATCAAGGGCTCCCATCTCGACGAGGTGGTGATCACCAACACCATTCCGCTCAGCGATTCCGGCAAGGCCTGCACCAAGATCCGGCAGTTGTCGGTGGCCTTCCTGTTTGCCGAGACGATCCGCCGCATTTCCGACGGCGAGTCGGTCACGTCCCTCTTTTCGGAGCAGAACAGCAACTTCTGATCCGCAAATCCCGGCTCGCCAATCCTGGCGTGCCGGTTTCATCGGGCTGTCTGGTCGCGGACGCCCGCACTTCACCACTGGAGAGTGTCATGCAATTCGTCGCCTTTGAGCGCACCCAGCAGGGGACCGGAGCGAGCCGCCGCCTGCGTCATTCGGGCAAGGTGCCCGGCATCGTGTTCGGCGCGGGCGAGCCCGCCATGGTCGAGCTCGATCACAACGCCCTGTACTTCGCGCTGAAGAAGGAAGCCTTCCACTCCTCCATCCTCGAGATGGAACTGGCCGGCAAGACCCAGAAGGTCCTCCTGCGCGATTTCCAGATGCACCCCTGGAAGCAGCAAGTGCTGCACGTCGATTTCCAGCGTGTGGATGAAACCACCCGCCTGCGCAAGAAGGTGCCCCTGCACTTCTCGGGCGAAGAGAACTCGATCGCCGTGAAGACCGACAAGTGCCTGGTCAGCCACGTCGCCACCGACATCGAGATCGAGTGCCTGGCCACCCAGCTGCCCGAGTTCGTGGCGGTGGATCTGTCCGGCCTGGTCAAGGGCAAGAGCCTGCACGTGTCCGACCTGTCGCTGCCGGAAGGCATCAAGGCGGTCAAGCACGGCACCCAGAACCCGGTGGTCGTGGCCGTGACCGAAGCCAAGGTCGAAGAAGAGGTGGTGGCCGCGCCGGTCGCTGCCGCCGACGACAAGAAGGGCAAGGGCAAGGGCAAGAAGTAAGCCCTCGGCCCTGCGTCGGTCTGAAAGCCCCGCCCTGGCGGGG
The DNA here is from genome assembly GCA_964369025.1 of uncultured Ideonella sp. Lineage (GTDB taxonomy): Bacteria > Pseudomonadota > Gammaproteobacteria > Burkholderiales > Burkholderiaceae_C > Ideonella. The sequence continues at coordinate 6,330 of CAYJEC010000045.1, forward strand.
CTTTTTTCATGGCCGCCTTTCGCTGAAGGTTCCCTTCGAAGCTAGGGGGGCGAATTCAATGCCGGGCAGTGCCCCGCATGGATAGCATCCAGGCTTCGCATTCAAGGGGCCGACATGCCTTTCCAAGCTCTTCGCGCTACCGGGGCCGCCTTGGCTCTCGGCCTCGCCAGCCTGGCGTCTTTCGCCGCTTCCGAGCGCGGCGCATTTCCCCAGATGGCACTGCCCGAGATGGGCGCCGCCGGCCAGCGTGCCATCGACTTGCTGGGCCCGCGCCTGGACGCTGTGGCGGCCTGGTACCGGCAGAGCCCGCAGGAGTTCCGCGCCATGCTGCTGCGTGACCCGCTGATGCGGCTGGATCGGCAAGGCCGCCTGTTCGTGGTCGACACGCTGGACAAGCCGTTGCCACCGGCGCCCGATCAGGGCGTGCAGGCTGACGGGCCCAAGACCGCGCTGGCCCCGCTGGACCAGACCTTCCTCCTGCACAGCCGGCCCGGCGCGCAGCGCACGATCTACCTGGATTTCGATGGCGCCACGCTGGAAGGAACGGCCTGGAACAGCGGCGGCAACACGATCACTGCGATCGCCTACGACTTCGACGGCAACCCCGACGCCTTCTCGGACGCCGAACTTGAGCGCATCCAGTACATCTGGCAGCGTGTGGCCGAGGACTATGCGCCTTTCGACATCGATGTCACCACCGAAAAGCCACCGGGCAAGGCCCTCACCCGCAAGGATGCCGCGGATCAGATCTTCGGCACCACCGTGCTGATCACCAACCACAACGGCGTCTACGACTGCAGTTGCGGTGGCGTGGCCTATGTGGGGGTGTTTGACAACGTGGGGGATTTCTACAAACCCGCCCTGGTGTTCTGGGACATGCTCGGCTCAGGCAACGAGAAGTACGTGGCCGAAGCCATCTCACACGAGGCCGGGCACAACGTGGGCCTGTCGCACGATGGCTACTCTGGCGGTGGCTACTACCCGGGCCACGGCGAGGGTGAGACCGGCTGGGCGCCGATCATGGGGGTGGGCTATTACCAATCGCTGGTGCAATGGAGCCAGGGCGAGTACGCCACGGCCAACAACAAGCAAGACGACTTCGTCGTGATCGGCCAGAACGGCGGCCCGTTGCGGCCAGACGACCATGGCGATACGGGGGCCACTGCCACACCGATGACCACCACGCCGAACGGGCCGAACCTGGCGGTTTCAGCGGCTGGCGTGATCGAACGCCGCACCGACAGGGACTACTTCTCGTTCACGGCAGGTGCCGGGGCGGTGGAACTGGCCGTGGCTCCCGATGCCCGGTCGGCAAACCTGGATGTGTCGCTGAAGTTGCTGGATGCTGCGGGCGCCGTGGTGGCCAAGGCCAAGCCGAAGTCTATACTGGCGGCCACGCTGAGCGCGACGCTGCCAACAGGCGGCACCTACTACCTGGTGGTTGACGGTACGGGCCTGGGCAAGCCGCTGGAGACAGGCTACAGCGACTACGGCAGCCTCGGCCAGTACACGGTCACCGGCAGCGTGCCAGCGCCCTGAAAGAGGGCTGGCGCCAAGTCAACCCAGCATCTGGCCGGCCGGCACGTACTCGTAGCCCAGATCGCGGGCCACGGCTTCGTAGGTCACCTTGCCAGCGGCCACGTTCAGGCCGGCTTCCAGGTGCGGGTTGTCGCGCATCGCGCGCTTCCAGCCCTTGTCGGCCAGCGCCAGGCCGTGGGCGAGCGTGGCGTTGTTGAGCGCGAAGGTTGATGTGCGGGCCACCGCGCCGGGCATGTTGGCCACGCAGTAGTGCACCACGTCGTCGACCAGGTAGGTGGGATCGGCGTGCGTGGTGGCTCGCGAGGTCTCGAAGCAGCCGCCCTGGTCGATCGCCACATCCACCAGCACGGCGCCCTTCTTCATGCAACGCACCATCGGCCGCGTCACCAACTTGGGCGCCGCCGCGCCGGGCACCAGCACGCCACCGATCACCAGGTCGGATTCCAGCACCTTTTCTTCCAGCGTCTGGGCGTTTGAGTAGAGCGTCTTGACGCGGTTGCCGAACACCATGTCGATCTGGCGCAGGCGGTCGACGTTCTTGTCCAGCACCGTGACCCGCGCGCCCATGCCGATGGCCATCTGCATGGCGTGCGTGCCGACCACGCCGGCCCCCAGGATCAACACATGCGCCGGCTCGACACCGGGCACGCCGCCGAGCAGAACGCCCATGCCGCCCTTGCTCTTCTCCAGGTGGGCCGCGCCCGCCTGGATGCTCATGCGCCCGGCCACCTCGCTCATCGGCGCCAGCAGCGGGAGACCGCCGTTGGGCCCGGTGATGGTCTCGTAGGCCACACAGACAGCGCCGGATTTGACCAGCGCCGCGGTCTGCTCCGGATCAGGCGCCAAGTGCAGGTAGGTGTACAGGATCTGGCCCTCACGCAGCATCGCAATTTCCTGCGCCTGTGGCTCCTTGACCTTGACGACCATCTCGGCCTTGGCAAAGACCTCGGCCGCGTCCTTGACCAGGATCGCACCGCTGGCCGCGTACTGCTCATCGGCCAGGCCGATGGCGGCGCCGGCTCCGGCCTGCACGAAGACCTCGTGGCCGCGCGAGGTGAACTCGCGCACGCTGGCGGGTGTCAGGCCGACACGGTACTCGTGGTTCTTGATTTCCTTGGGCAGGCCGATGCGCATGGTGGGTCTCCGATGGTCTTGTTGAAAGCGGGCACAACGGCCCGCGTGGGCGGATGGTGGAACCGGCCGCCGAAACAGGGAAGCCGCATCGGAATCTCAGCGATTACATTAGCCAACCTGATGGAATCCTTTGGACATTAGATGAACGCGCTGGACCCCGCCGGCCTGGATTGCCTGGCTGCGTTGGCTGAGGCGGGCAGCTTCGAGCGCGCCGCGCAGTTGCTGAGCATCACGCAATCCGCCGTTTCCCAGCGCCTGCGCTCGCTGGAAGCCAGTGCAGGCCACTTGCTGGTGGTGCGTGCACGCCCGCTGCGGTTGACCGAGCCCGGCAAGGTGCTGCTTCGCTACGCACGGCAGATGCAGGCGCTGCGGGCCGATGCCGCGCGCGAACTCGGCACCACCTTGTCGCGCGACGAGCGGCTGCCGATCGCGGTGAACGCCGACAGCCTGGCCACCTGGGTGCTGCCGGCGCTGGACCCGCTGGTGCGCGCCGGGCAGCGCGAGGGCTACGGCCTGGAACTGATCGTCGACGACCAGGACTTCACCCACGACTGGTTGCGCCAGGGCGAGGTGCTGGGCTGCGTGAGCACGGTGTCCCAGGCCCTGCGTGGCTGTGCCTGCCAGCCACTCGGTCGAATGCGTTACGTGGCGGTAGCCAGCCCGTCGTTCATCGAGCGGGCGATGCCACAGGGCCTGACGCCGATGAACTTCCCCCAACTGCCCTTTATCGTCTTCAACCGGAAGGACGACATGCAGGCGCAGTGGGTGGCGAAGGCCTTCGGCGTCCGCGCGCCAAGGCTGAAGGAACGCTTCGTGCCCAGCAGCGAGGCTGGCGCCCGGGCTGCGGCCATGGGCTGGGGCGTCGCGGTGTTGCCGGAGCTGTTGGCCCGTGCCCACATCGTCACGGGTGCACTGGTGCCGCTGATGCCCGAGGTGACCATCGACGTGGCCCTTCATTGGCATCAATGGAAGCTGAGCCTGGACGAGCCCCGCCCGGTGGCGGCCGGTTCGGCACGGCAGCCACCGCCAGCACACACCGGGCTGGTGGAGCAGATCGGCCAGGCCCTCATCGCCGGCGCCCGCGTGGCACTGGGCGAAGCGCCCCCCCGATAATTGCCGCCATGATTCGCATGATCGTCGGCCTGGGCAACCCGGGCACCGAGTACGAGGGCACGCGCCACAACGCCGGCTTCTGGTGGGTGGACGGCGCCGCGAGGCTGCTCAAGGCCAGCCTGCAGCCCGACCGGGCCTACCACGGCCTGGTGGCCAGGGTGAACCGGCCCGGTGGCGAGCCGCTGTGGTTGCTGGAGCCGATGACCTACATGAACCTATCCGGCAAGGCGGTGGCGCCGCTGGCACGCTTCTTCAAGATCGCCCCGGCCGAGATCCTGGTGGTGCACGACGAACTGGATGTGGCACCCGGCCAGATGAAGCTCAAGCAGGGCGGGGGCAATGGCGGCCACAACGGCCTGAAGGACATTCAGGCCCAGCTCGGCTCGGCCGACTTCTGGCGCCTGCGCCTGGGCATCGGCCACCCGGGCGTGCGTGCCGAGGTGGTGAACTACGTGCTGCGCAAGCCGCCTTCGGACGAACGCGACGCGATCGAGCGCTGCGTCGAGGATTCCCTGAAAGTCATCGATTTGTTGATGGCGGGTGAGATGGAGCGTGCGACGATGAAGCTTCACGCCAAACCACCACGGCCCAAGCCGCCGCGGCCGGTTGGCGATGCTTCGCCACCACCCACCTCGCCGGAACCGGAATGAAAGCACCGCTTGCCGCCACCTTGATCCTTGCCAGCATGGCGTCGGCTGGCGCGACCACCGTCTACCGCTGTGGCCAAACCTACCAGCAGGTGCGCTGCGCGGGCGCCTCGGCGGTGGAGGTGGCGGACCCGCGAAGTGCCGACCAGCGCAAGAGTGCCAGGGAGGCGGCTGAGGCCGACCGCCGGCAAGCCAAGGACATGGCGGCTGAACGGCGAGAACACGAGAAGACCGCCACATCGCAGCGTGCGCCGATGGGCATCCTGGTCAAGCCGGCGGACGAACCGGCCAGTTCGGCAGCAGCCGGCGCCAAACCCAAGCCCGGCAAGCGTGGCCACCGCAAGGACAAGCCCGACACCGATCTGCCACGTTATGTGGCGCCGCCGGCAGCAGGCAACAAATAGACCGATCTCAGGTGCGGGTGGCCGCCATCAGCGCGTCGTACTTGCGCTGGAGTTGCTCGCGGCTCTCGACGAAGTCCGGGTTCAGCGGTATGCACTCGACCGGGCAGACCTGAACGCATTGCGGTTCGGGGAAGTGGCCGACACATTCAGTGCAACGCTTCGGGTCGATGACGTAGAACTCCTCGCCCATCGAGATCGCATCGTTGGGGCATTCGGGCTCGCAGACATCGCAGTTGATGCACTGATCCGTGATCATCAAGGCCATCGGGCGGGTTCCTACTCGCGAGGCTGGGCCACGCGCTCATTCAGACGTTCGAGCACCGAGGGTGCCACGAACTTGGAAACATCGCCGCCGAGAGTGGCAATCTCGCGCACGAAGGTGCCGCTGACGAATTGGTACTGATCACTGGGCGTCAGGAACAAGGTCTCGACCTCGGGCATCAGTTGGCGGTTCATCCCGGCCATCTGGAACTCGTATTCGAAGTCACTCACCGCGCGCAGCCCTCGCACCACGACCCTGCCCCCGTTCTCGATCACGAAATCGCTGAGCAGGCCGCGAAAGGCAATCACCTCCACGTTGCCATAGGGCCGGGCCAGTTCGCTGGCAATATCCAGACGCTCGGCGATGGTGAACATGGTTCGCTTGTGATGACCGGCCGCGACAGCCAGGATCAAGCGGTCGAACAGGCGGCTCGCGCGCCGCATCAGATCTTCATGGCCAAGCGTCATCGGGTCGAACGTGCCCGGGTAGACGGCGGTCAGGGGCTGGGCGGTGGTCATTGGCGCGGCCTCGTTCACGGGTGACGGCGGTCGGAGTGTAGGGTGTCGGCGCTCTGGAACAGCGTGAAGTGCACCGCCCCGGCACGGCCCGCCCGGTAAGGCACCAGGCCGGCAGGTGGTTCGGCCGGCGCAGGCTCGCCCGACTCCAGGTAGACCCAGCCACCTGGTGCCAGCAGCCGCACGGACCGGGTCAGCGCCTGAAGCGCCCAGCCGGAATCGAATGGTGGGTCGAGGAGCACCAGATCGAAGCTGGCCGGCGCGGCGCTCGCCAGCAGGCTCATCGCGTCGCCACGCTGCACACGAAGGGCACTGGCCTTGAGCCGCTCGCGGGAGGCGTTGAGCAGGGCCACGAGCTGGGCATCCTGCTCCAGCAGCAGCACCTCGGCGGCCCCACGCGACGCGGCCTCGAAGCCCAGCGCACCCGAGCCGGCAAAGGCATCCAGAACGCGCCAGCCGCTCAGATCCTGGCCGAGCCAGTTGAACAGGGTCTCGCGGACGCGGTCGGGGGTGGGCCTGAGACCGGGTTTGTCCGCCACCGGCAACAGGCTGCGCCGCCACTGTCCACCGACGATGCGCACCTCGTGGCGCGGCGCGCCGCCACGTTTCATGTGAACCCCCTACGGCGCTGAGCGCCGGTCCCCCCGAGGGGGAGCGCGCGCCTCGGGAACGGCCCGTCGGCGCTCACAACCGCACCGGCACGCCGGCGCGGGCCAGCACGGCCTTGGCCTGGCCGACGGTGAACTCGCCGTAGTGGAAGATGCTGGCGGCCAGCACCGCATCGGCGCCGCCGACCTGGATGCCCTCGACCAGGTGCTCCAGCGCACCGACACCCCCCGATGCGATCACCGGCACAGGCACCGCGTCGCTCACGGCGCGGG
>CAYJEC010000046.1:0-12676 GCA_964369025.1 uncultured Ideonella sp.
GCCCAGCTCAAGTTCGGCTTCCTGCTCGACGCGCTGCAGTACGGCGCGCCGCCGCACGGTGGCCTGGCCTTCGGCCTGGACCGCATCGTCACGATGATGACCAAGGCCGATTCGATCCGCGACGTGATCGCCTTCCCCAAGACCCAGCGGGCCCAGTGCCTGCTGACGGGCGCGCCGAGCATGGTCGAAGACAAGCAACTTCGCGAACTGCACATCCGTTTGCGCAACGCGGTGGCGGCCGGCTGATCACTGCACACCTTGCGTGAAGGCACAAAGGGCCCCTTGCGGGGCCCTTTTTTCTGCCCCTGCCTCAAGCCGAGCCGTGCTTGGTCTCGAAGCGGATGCCGATGTCCTTCAGCAGCGGCGTCGGCAGCACGCCGCCGGCACAGACGATGAGTTCGTCGTTGGGCAGTTCGTGGGCCGAGCCGTCGGCCAATTGCAGGAACACCGAACGCTCGGTGATGCGCCGGACCTGCGAGCTGAGCAGCACCGCTACCCGGCCCTCGGCCTGCAGGCGGGCCAGGGCGTCGCGGTTCTTGCCTTTGACGCGCGAGAAGGCCTCGCTGCGGTAGCTCAGGCTGACCCGCGTGCCTGCGGTGCCGGCCAGGGCGATGGCGGCCTCCAGCGCGCTGTCACCACCGCCGACCACCAGAACCGCCTGCCCGGCGTATTGATCCGGGTCGACAAGGCGGTAGGCCACCTTGGGCAGTTCCTCGCCTGGCACATCCAGCGTGCGCGGCGTGCCGCGCCTGCCGATGGCCAGCAGCACCGAGCGGGCCCGGTGCTGGCTGCGCGAGGTGGTGACGATGAAGCCGTTGCCATCGGCGACGATGCTTTCCATGCGCTCGCCGAACTGGATCACCAGCTTGAATTTCAGCATCACGCCATGCCAGAACTCCAGAAGGCGCTCCTTGCTGATCTCGTGCATCTTCACCTGGCCGACCAGTGCCAGCTGCACCGGTGCCGTCATGGCCACTTTCTGGCGCGGGTAGTGGAAGATCGAGCCACCCAGCGAGCTCTCCTGCTCGACGATGCGGTAGCGCAGGCCCCTTTCGATGGCGGACAGGCCCGCCGACAGGCCAGCTGGCCCCGCGCCGATGACGACGACGTCCAGCGCATCGGCGCCATCGTCCCTTCCCCTCAGCGCCACCGCGTCCATGGCCTGGCGGCCCTGCTCGGCGGCCTTGCGTATCAGCCCCATGCCACCCAGTTCGCCGGCGATGAAGATGCCGGGGATGTTGGTCTCGAAGTTGGGCCGCACCAGCGGGATGTCGACCCCGCGCTTCTCGGTGCCGAAGACCAGTGAGATCGCGTCGAAGGGGCAGGCCGCATGACAGGCACCGTGCCCGATGCAGGCCGACGCGTTGATGAGCGTGGCCTTGCCGTTCACCATGCCCAGGGCATGCTCGGGGCAGACCTTGACGCAGGATCCCGAGCCGATGCAGCGTGCCGGGTCGACCACAGGGTGCAGCGAGGGGGGCTCGTTCAGGCCGGCGGCCACCGCCTCGCCCAACTGCTGGGCATGAGCCCGCTCCTTGCGCCCGCGCTGCCAGAGGTGCCAGACCACGGCCACCACCGGCAACGCCAGGTAGGGCCAGGCCATCTCCAGGTTCATGTGCAGGCCTCTATTTGACGACCTCGGCGATCACGATCTTCAGGCCCTGCTGGCCCGGCGCCACGGCGGCAGACAAGCCCTCCAGGTCGCCCGGCTGCGGCATCGCCTGGCCAGACTTGGAGACCCGTGCGCCCACGACCACCTGGCTGGCGCCGGACAGCTTGGCCGCGGGGCTCATGGCCATCGAGTCGTCGAGCGTGAAATCCGCCGGCAGGTCGCGCACCCGTTTCTTCAGGATGGCCAGCGGCATGCGGGCGCCGGCGGCGGGCCGGGCGAAGATGAAGACGGTGTCGTCCGGCGCGGCGCGTGCGGCCAATGCCGGCGACAACTCGACCCGGCCGGTGACGCTTTCGCGGCCAGCGGTCAGCGGGTTGGCCGCTGGCGTGGCGGCCACTGGAGACGTGCTGACCGTGGACGGAGCCGATGGCGCGAGGGGCGGCAGGCCTGCCAGTTGGCGCGCTTCGTCCAGGTTGGCGCGGGCCTGCTTGGCCAGGTCGCTGTCGGCCATGTCGCCGCGCGAACTGGCCACCTTCACCACGCGCTCCCAGTGGCCGGCGGCGGCGGTGTAGTCCTTCTTGTCGAACGCGATGGTGCCGGCGATCGACAGCGCCTTCAGGTTGTCCGGCTCGGCGGCCAGGGCCTGGGTGACCAGCTTCGCGGGTTCACCGTCGAAGCGCTGGCCCTGGGTCATGGCCAGGGCGTCTGCCAGGTCGGCCAGCGCCTGCGCATTCTTCGGTTGCAGGGCCAGCACCTTGCGGTAGGCGGGGATGGCCAGATCGAACTTGCCCAGCACGGCCTGCGAGCGGCCCAGCATCAGCCAGCCCTCGGCGTCGTCCGGCCGGCTCTTCAGGCGCTCGGCCAGGCTGGCCACCATGCCCTCGATCCGGCCCATCGTCATCGGGTGGGCCGATGATGCCGCGTCGTCGGCCGGGACCGCGGCGGCCATGGGGCCGCTTGCCGGGGCGGTCTTCATGCCCTCCGCATTGCCCAGCCAGGCATACCCGCCAATGGCGAAGAGAACCGCGAAGCCCGCCAAGCCGGCGATCAGGCGGGGCGAGTGCTTCACCGGGGGAGCCGACATGGCGGCTGGCGCGGGCGCTGCGGCGGTGGCATCCGGTGCCGCCAGCACGGCAGCAACCAGACGCCGCTGCAGGTCCTCGCGGGCCGTGCGGGCGGCGTCCTCGGGAAGCGCGCCGCTGGCGGCCAGGGCCTCCAGGTGGCGCAGCTGTTGTTTCAGGTCGGCAATGGTGTCGGTCATGGAGTGCGAGCGGGGTCGTCCGCCTCGTCGGGGTCGAAGGCCTCCGCGCCAAGCCGGCTGCGGCGGCGCAGGATGAAGATCAGGCTGGCCAGGCCCAGCACCAGCAGCATGCCGGGGCCGAACCAGAGCAGAGCAGTTCGCTCACTGACCGGTGGGCGGTACAGCACGAAGTCACCGTAACGGTCGGTCATGAAGGCGCGGATCTGGGTTTCATCGCGGCCCTGGCGCAACTGATCGCGGATCTGCTGGCGCAGGTCGATGGCGAGTTCGGCGTGCGAGTCGGCGATGGTCTGGTTCTGGCACACCAGGCAGCGCAGTTCGGTGGCCAGCGCCATCATGCGGGCCTTCAGCACCGGGTCTTCGGCAACCGGCCGGGCGGTTTGCGCCAGGCTCCAGCCGGATATCAGACACAGGAAGGCAGAGATCAGCCAGCGTCGCATCGGCGCCTCATTTCGAGAGTTGGGCCAGCAGGGGCTCGACCTTTGTCTTCAGCGCCTCGGGCGTGAGGGCGCCGATGTGCTTGTAGCGCACGACCCCCTGGCGGTCGATGACGAAGGTTTCGGGCACGCCGTAGACGCCGTAGTCCAGGCCGATCCGGCCCTGAGGGTCGAACAGCGAATCGGTGTAGGGGTTGCCGAAGCGTGCCAGCCAGGCGTCCCCGGCGCTGCGCTCGTCCTTGTAGTTGAGTCCGATCAGCGTCAGCGACCGGCCGCGGGCGAAATCCACCAGCAGTGGGTGCTCGTCGCGGCAGGCGCCGCACCACGAGGCCCAGACGTTGAGGATCCAGACCTTGCCGCGCAGGTCGTCGCGCTGGATCACGCGGCTGGGGTCGGCCAGGGTCTCGGTCTTGAAATCCGGCGCCGGCTTGCCGATCAGCGGCGAGGGCACCTCGCGTGGGTCGAGCTTGAGGCCCAGGGCCAGGAACACCGCCAGCGCGATGAACAGCACCAAAGGGATCAGGACGCGCTTCATGCCTTCACCGTGGCGTCGAGGTGGGACACGCCCTGCGCGGCAGCCGACTTTGCGCGCCGGTAGCGCCGATCGGTGATCGCCAACAGGCCGCCCAGGCCCATGATCACGCAGCCCAGCCAGATCCAGATCACGAACGGCTTGTGCTGCACCCGCAACGTCCAGGCGCCGTCGGGTAGCGGCTCTCCGAGCGAGACATAGAGGTCACGCAGACCATTGGTGTCGATGGCGGCCTCGGTCATCGGGTTCTGCTGCACGCGGTAAATGCGCTTCTCGGGCGACATCGTGGTCAGCAACTGACCGTTGCGCGTGACCTCGACCGTCCCACGCGCCGCCATGTAGTTCGGCCCGGTGACGTTGCTCACGCCGCGCAGGGTGAACAGGTAGCCGCCGACCTCGACCGATTCGCCCGTACGCATCTGCACATCGCGTTCTGTTTCGTGGGTGCGCACGGCCGTGACGCCAACGATGAACGCTGCCACGCCCAGGTGCGCCAGCCACATGCCCCACTGCGCGCGGGTCACCGATGGCAGGTTCTTCAGCCAGCCCGCCAGATCGGTCGCCACGCCAGCCACCACCCAGGTGGCCATCGCGTAACCAGCGACCGACCAGGCCGACACGTGCCCGGCCCACCAGGCGGTGATCGCGGCCACCAGCACGGTGACCAGGGCCGACCACTTCACGCGGCTGGCCAGCGAGGGCAGGCTGTCACCTTTCCAGCGTGCCATCGGGCCGACACCGAGCAGGAACACCAGCGGCGCCATCACCCAGCGGAACACGGTGTCGAAGTAGGGCGGGCCGACGGATATCTTGCCCAGGCCCAGCGCGTCGAGGAACAGGGGGTACAGCGTGCCGAGCAGCACCGTGCCGGTGGCCACCACCAGCAGCACGTTGTTGGCGAGCAGGGCGGATTCCTTCGAGACGGTGCCGAAGCGCTGCCCCAGGCCGACCTGCGCGGCGCGCCAGGCATACAGCGTCAGCGAGCCGCCGACCACCACCACCAGGAAGGCCAGAATGAACAGGCCGCGGCGCGGATCGGTGGCAAACGCGTGAACCGAGGACAGCACGCCCGAGCGGACCAGGAAGGTGCCCAGCAGCGACAACGAGAAGGCCACGATCGCCAGCAGCACCGTCCACGCCTTGAAGCTGCCGCGCTTCTCGGTCACTGCCAGCGAGTGCATCAGCGCCGTGCCGATCAGCCATGGCATGAAGGAGGCGTTCTCCACCGGATCCCAGAACCACCAGCCGCCCCAACCCAGCTCGTAGTAAGCCCAGGCGCTGCCGAGCGCGATGCCCAGCGTCAGGAAGATCCAGGCGGCAATGGTCCAGGGGCGGGACCAGCGCGCCCAGGTGGCGTCGAGCTGGCCGCCGAGAAGAGCGGCGATCGCGAAGGAAAACGCCACCGAGAAGCCCACGTAGCCCATGTACAGCATGGGCGGGTGGAAGACCATGCCTGGGTCTTGCAGCAGCGGGTTCAGGTCACGCCCGTCCGGCGCGGCCGGCAGCAGCCGCTCGAACGGGTTCGAGGTGGTCAGCATGAACAGCAGGAAGCCGGCGCTGACCAGGGCCATCACGCCGAGCACCCGCGACACGAAGGCCGCGGGCAGGCTGCGGCTGAAGGTGGAAACGACCTGCATCCAGGCCATCAGCATCATCACCCACAGCAGCAGCGAGCCCTCGTGGCCGCCCCAGACGCCCGCCACGCGGTACTCCAGCGGCAGGTGCGAGTTGGAGTTGGAGGCGACGTAGAGCACCGAGAAGTCGTTGCGCACGAAGCTGACCACCAGGGCCGCGAAGGCTCCGGCGACCAGCAGGGTCTGCGCCAGCGTCAGCGGCCGGACCAGGGCCATCCAGTCCGCGCGGTTGCGGTGCGCCCCCACCGTGCCGAGCACTGCCTGGGCCAGAGAGAAGGCGAGCGCCAGCAGCAGCGCCAGATTGCCGAGTTCAGGGATCATCGCTTGGCCTCCAGCAGCGTCGGTGCAGCCTGCGGCTGCTTCGCCTGCGCGCGCTTCAGTGCTTCGGCGGCCTCGGGCGGCATGTAGTTCTCGTCGTGCTTGGCGAGCACTTCGCGGGCGGCGAAGACGCCGTCGGCGCCCAGCGTGCCTTGCGCCACTACGCCCTTGCCCTCCTTGAACAGATCCGGAAGCGGCCCCTGGTAAGTCACCGGCACGTCACGCTGGGTGTCGGTGACGACGAAGCGCACCTGCACGCCGTCACGCTGCACCGAGCCTTCGCGCACCAGGCCGCCGAGGCGGAACGCGCGCTGGGTGGGGGCCTCGCCCGAGGCCACTTGGGCGGGCGTGAAGAAGAACACCAGGTTGCTCCGGAAGGCATTCAGCACCAGCGCCGTGGCGGCCGCCAGGGCCAGGAGCACGCCCCCGATCAGGGCGGCACGTTTCGCGCGCGGCGTCATTGGCCTGCCCCCGCCTGCGCGCGCGCGCGCTTCAGACGCGCGAGCACCAGCCAGGCCTCGGCGACCAGCGCGATCAGAACCGGCGCGTAGGCACCCCAGACGAAGGCGCCATGGCCCTGGAGGTTGAAGAGCGTGTCGATGTTCATTCGGTCCATTCCTGTTCGAAGCTCAGGGCTCTCGCACGCGTCAGCGTGGCGGCAATGGCGTGGGCCCAGAAGGCCACCGTCATCAGGCCCAGGGCCAGCAGCATCGTTTGGGCCATGGTGGGCGCCGCGGTCATGCTGATGGATGCGCCCTGGTGCAAAGTGTTCCACCAACGCACGGAAAAATAGATGATGGGCACATTCAGTGCGCCCACCAGGGCCAGCCATGCGCCCGCCTGGGCGGCGCGTCGGTCGTCGTCGATCGATTCGACCAGCGCGATGTAGCCCAGGTACAGCAGCAGCAGGATCAGTTCGGAGGTGAGCCGTGCGTCCCAGACCCACCAGGTGCCCCAGGTCGGCTGGCCCCACAGCGCACCGGTCCACAGGGCCATGGCGGTGTAGAGCGCGCCCGAGGGCGCGAGTGCCCGTGCCAGCCGAGAGGCCATGCGGGCCTTCAGCACCCAGCCGATGACCGCCCAGAACGCGATGGCCAGGTAGCAGATCATCGACAGCCAGGCGGCCGGCACGTGGATGAAGAGGATGCGATAGGCCTCGCCCTGGGTGGCGTCGGTCGGCGCGACGATGAAGCCCACATACAGGCCGGCGAGCCCGGCCAGCACGGCGACGGCCCAGCACCAGGGTGCGAGGCGCGAGGCCAGCGCCTCGAAGCGCACCGGCGAGGCAAAGCGCGTCCAGCGTGCCCGCGGCTCGGCGGTGGAGGGAAGGGAGGCGTCCGTCATCGGGTCATTCCACGGAAATGCGCAGGGCCGCGGCCGTGGCCGGCGGGGCGACGAGCGCGGTGAGGATCAGCAGGGCACCCAGGAGCGACAGTGCGGCGCCAGCGGGCTCGCCGTTCGTGGCGGCCACCACCGCGCCACTGCCGAACACCAGGGCCGGCATGGCCAGCGGCAGCACCAGCAGGAAGACCAGCGCCGCGCCATTGCGCAGGCCGAGCGCGAGGGCGGCCCCCAGGGCGCCAAGCATGGTCATCACCGGCGTGCCGAGCAACAGGCTGGCCACCAGAACGCCCACCGCGTCGCCGGTCAGGCCGAAGGCGAGACCGGCGAGTGGCGCCACCAGCACCAAGGGCCCGCCACTGAGCAGCCACTGGGCCAGGATCCGGCCGGCGACCAGGCCCACCATCGAACGGCGGCCGATCAGCATCTGCTCCAGCGAGCCGTCGGCCAGGTCGGCACTGAACATCTGGTTCACCGACAGCATCATCGACAACAGCGCGCAGACCCACACCACGCCCGGAGCCACCCGCCGCAGCAGCGTCGGGTCGGCGCCCAGCCCGAGAGGGAACAGGCTCAGTGCCGCAACGAAAAAGGCCAGCGGCAGCAGCCAGGCCGTCCGCTGACGGCCGGCCACCCGCAGGTCGCGTGCCATCACGCCCAGGTGCCCGCCTGGCGGCGTGGCCCGCGCAGGCGCGACCGGGGCCGCTCGGCCCTCGGCCAGCGATGCCGGTACGCGAGCGGTCATGGGCGCGGCCCGGTTCCGGTCAATGAGGCGAGGTCGACCACCCGCACCGGGGCCGATCGCAGGGGGATGTGGCTGGTCAGAAGCACGGCGCCACCGCGTGCCGCATGCTCGGTCAACCAGTCGTCGAACAGTGCCAGGCCCTCGGCGTCCAGAGCCTCCTGGGGCTCGTCGAGCAGCCAGGTACAGGCCTCGTCGTCCAGCATCAGCCGGGCCAAGGCGGCCTTGCGGCGCTGGCCTTGGGACAACGAGCCGACCAGTGCGTCGATCTTGCCGGCCAGCCCCCAGCGCGACAAAGCGGCTTGCACCCGGGCCCTCGGCACAGGCTCGCCGGCGAGTCCGGACAGGAAGGCAAGGGCTTCGACGACGCGCAGTTCGCTCTTCAGCGCGTTGGTGTGGCCGAGGTAGCGCAGCCGGCAGCGCTGTACCGGCGACAGCGCATGCACTGGCGCGCCGTCGTAGCGGACCTCTCCGTCGTCGGGCCTGGCCAGGCCGGCCAACACGCGAAGCAGGCTGGTCTTGCCACTTCCGTTCGGGCCCCGCAGCCAGACGGCACTACCGGGTTCCAGGGTCAGTTCGAATCCGCTGAACAGGCGCCGCCCGCCACGCCGGCAGGCCAGGCGTGTGGCCTGCAGCAAGGCGGTGGCATCGGTGCGGGCCGGTTCAGAAATCAAGTCGATACCCTAGCGAGTAGTACAGGCGGACCGAATTCTCATTCTGCGTCGGGCTCTTGCTGCTGCTCGCCTCGAGGTTGAAATCCGACTCCAGAACCCATTTCTCGCCGCCTCTCCAGGTCAGGCGCAGGCCGGGCGACCAGCGTGAAGTCTGCAAGCCGCTGGGCCCGTTCTGTTGGTAGAAACGCAGCGAGGGCTCGACCTGCCAGCGTTCGGCCAGCACCGACAGGTTGTTGTATGAGGCCAGCCAGCCAGTGTACGTCGGGCCACGCACGGCGGTCACGTTGAAGACGTGGGTATCGCGCTCGGAGTAGAGGTTGCTGCCGATGGCCTGCACCCCCGCTGACCAGAGGTTGCCCGTGGCGGGGATGCCGTCGGGCAGGATGCCCGGCACCGGCGCGATGGCGCCGATGTTGGTCAGCCGCAGGTCGGCGCCGACCTGCCACTGGGTGTTCAGCGGCGTGGTCACTCCGAGCAGGCCCTGGTTGGCATAGGCGGTGGTGTCGGCTACCTGCTGGCGCAACACGTCGATCGACTTGAGGGCCAGCAGATCGGTGAGTTTCCGAGGCAGCACAGTCAGCAGCGGGTCCGGAAAGAACAGCGCGTTGCCCAGCATCAGCATGGGTGTGGCGCGGCGGTCCAGCAGCAGGTTGACGGTGGTGTTGTCCGTCGAGGTCCACGTGCCCTGCACCGAACCGATGTTGACCCCCTGCAGCGTCAGGTCGTACTCGAACTGCGAGAACACCGAAATCCCCGGCTCGACGTACCGGACGTCACCGCCCAGCGCGCGGCGGTCCACCTCGCCGTCGATCATCTGCTGGATCAGGTAGGTGTTGGCGCCCAGGCCGGGGGCCAGCGACTCGGCATCGAGCGAGACGCCATAGAAGTGCCGCTTCGTGTCGAGCAGCTTGTCGGTCGGCAGGCCGGCCACGGCGCCGAGCTTCCACTTGGGCTGGAAGGCCCAGCCAAGCTGCACGCCGTCGAAACGGCCCAGCACGCCGCCACCCAGGCCGGACTGGCGGCCGACGCGCGCCGACAGGCCGGGCCGTGTTTCTTTCCAGTCCACATAGAGCGCGGAAAGCTTGTTCTCCTCGGCCTGCCCCGGCATCTGGTTGACGGTGAAGCTGTCGCGGAAGACGAAGCGAAGGTCGCGGTCCTCGTCTTTCGAACGCCAGTTCAGGTCGACGCTCGAGAGCAACTGCTTCTGGTCGATGCCGGCCAGCGTCTGGTCGGAGACGACCACCGGCAACTGGCCTTCCAGTGGTGTGTCCTTTAGCTGCGTCTGGACCTTGGAGTTGCCGCCGTAGTAGTACTGCGAGATACCTCCGATCAGCATCGTCTTGCCCTTGCGCGCGGGCTCGCCTGACACCGCAGCAGCGCCGGGGGCAGTTCCGTCGGCGCGCGGAAGGCCGGCCAGCGTGACGCGAGCCTGGTCGGCGTCCGGCCCCTCGGGGTAGAGCTTCACGAACAATTCCAGTTCGCTGCGGGCGCCGGCCACGTCGCCCTGCGCCAGACGCGCCTGGCCCACCAGGGCCTGGGCCTTGCGGGTGTGCGGGTTGGGCGGCAGGTTGAGTGCCTCGTTGAGGGTCTCGACGGCCAGTGCCGGCTGCCCCTTCTCGATGGCCGCGCGGGCCTGCGCCAGCAGTTCGGCTCCGCGGGCGTCCACCTGGGCATCGCCACCCGGAACCGCCATCGGGGCCGGTGCGGGGGCGCGAGTCGCGGGCTTGGCCGCAGGCGCGCTGAACATCTTCGGCCCCTGGCCCTCCAGCACGATCTCGATGCTGCGCCGGTCGCTCCCGCTGCGCACCTTGAAGCGCGTCGGCGGGTCCAGGCGCACGATCAGGCGGCGGTCGTTCTCGCCGCTGCCGGCGCCTTCCTCGCTGATGCTGACGCGGGGGATCCCGTCGCCGCCTATCTGGCGGCGCTCACCGTCCAGGAAGTTCGGCTTGTCGCGGCTGGGTACCACGTCGTAGACGATCTGTACCAGGTCGTTGGAACTGGCGGCCACCGAACGCCGGTACTGCACCGGCACGGTGAAGCGGACCTGCACGATGGCGTTGTTGCCCTCGCGCCGCAACTCCACCTCCTCGATCACCTGGGCCTGGGCGAAGCCGGCGGCGCACAGCAGCGCCAACGGCGCGAGTCGTACCAGGGGCGCGGCCTGCGGCCCGAACATCTTGGTTTTCAACGTGGATCCCTCTCAATCCCATTCCACATACGTCTGGCCCTTGTTGCCCAATGGCCGGTGGCAACCGGATTCGGAGCAGTCCAGGGGTGTCTTGCCCTTGGCCTCGTGGGTCAGAGACTCTCGTTCCATGTCACCCAGGTAGCGGGTGCCCGTGGCATGGCAGCCCTTGCACCAGCCAGCCCCGCCGCCGAGGCTGCCGTTGTGGTTCATCCGCATCGAGGCCCAGCTGGTGGTGGTCGTGTGGCAGGCCTTGCAGTCCATCGCCGCGCCGTTCAACAACTGCGTGTTCTCAGGGATGTGGTTGGTCGGCTTGGCGTCCAGGCCCTGGCTGACGTAGGTCGGGATGTGGCAGGTCTTGCAGGCCTGCGAGGTCAGCGCCGCGTGGTTGGTCGTCACCGCCGTGTCCCAGCCCGCCTGCGACTTGTGGCAGCCGTCGCACTTCAGCGTGGCCACCTGGATCGGGATGTGGTTGGCCGGCTTGCCCTTGGCCGTCACGTTGTTGTGGCAGGTATCGCAGGTGCCTGAGCCGACCTGGTTGTTCGCCGCGTGCTTGTAGACCACGTTGCTCCAGTCGCTGGTCGACTTGTGGCAGGTCTCGCAGGTGGTGGCCCCGGTGTGAATGGGGTCCGCCGGCTTGCCACGCGCTGCCAGGTAGCTGCCGGTGTGGCAGGTGGCGCACTGGGTGCTGATGCTGAAGTAGGCGTGCACGCGCCCCGGGTTCCAGTTGGTGTAGCCGCTCTTGTGACAGGCGTCGCAGTTGGCGGTGGCGGTGACCGCCACCAGTGCATAGGGGACATGGTTGCCGGGCTTGCCATCGGCGGGTGGGTAGGTGCCGGTGTGGCAGGAGGCGCATTGGGCAGTGACCACCACCTGGGTGTGGTTCCACTTGGTCGGCTTCCAGGCCGTCACGCTGTGGCAGGAATAGCAGTTCGTCGTACCCACCGGGATGTGGTTGGCGGGCTTGCCCGGTGCGGTGCTGCCGTTGTGGCAGCTGGCGCAGTTGGTGGTCTGGTTGAACTTGCTGTGGTCGACGTTGTTCGTGTCCCAACTGGCCGTGTTGTGGCAGTTCTCGCAGGTCGTGGCACCCACGTGGATCGCGTCGGCCGGCTTGCCGCGGGCCGCCAGATAGCTGCCGGTGTGGCACGTCGCACACAAGTTGCTGACACTGAAGTAGGCGTGGAAGCGGCCCGGGTTCCAGGACGCGTAGCCGGTCTTGTGGCAGGCGTCGCAATTGGCAGTGGACGACGGAGGTATCAGCGTATAGGGAATGTGGTTCGACGGCTTGCCATCGGCGGGTGGGTAGGTGCCGGTGTGGCAGGAGGCGCATTGGGCAGTGACCACCACCTGGGTGTGGTTCCACTTGGTCGGCTTCCAGGCCGTCACGCTGTGGCAGGAATAGCAGTTCGTCGTACCCACCGGGATGTGGTTGGCGGGCTTGCCCGGTGCGGTGCTGCCGTTGTGGCAGCTGGCGCAGTTGGTGGTCTGGTTGAACTTGCTGTGGTCGACGTTGTTCGTGTCCCAACTGGCCGTGTTGTGGCAGTTCTCGCAGGTCGTGGCACCCACGTGGATCGCGTCGGCCGGCTTGCCGCGGGCCGCCAGATAGCTGCCGGTGTGGCACGTCGCACACAAGTTGCTGACACTGAAGTAGGCGTGGAAGCGACCCGGGTTCCAGGAGGCGTAGCCGGTCTTGTGGCAGGCGTCGCAATTGGCAGTGGACGAAGGCGGTATCAGCGCATAGGGAATGTGGTTCGACGGCTTGCCATCGGCCGGCGGGTAGGTGCCGGTGTGGCAGGACGCGCACTTCGCCGTGACCACCACCTGGGTGTGGTTCCACTTGGTCGGCTTCCAGGCTGTCACCCCGTGGCAGGCGTAGCAGTTGGTCAGGCCCACCGGGATGTGGTTGGCCGGCTTGCCAGGCGCGTTGCTGCCGTTGTGGC
>CAYJEC010000047.1:0-12578 GCA_964369025.1 uncultured Ideonella sp.
GTGCACGCCCGCGCGCACCCGCCACAACATCGAGCAGATCGTGCGCCTGGGCACCTACAGCCGCGACACGCTGCAAGCGCTGCGCCGCGACATCGGCATCGCCTACGACGAGCGCACCCAGGGCATCCTGCACTTCTACACGAGCCAGAAGGAATTCGACGGTGCCGAAGGGCCGGTCGCGCAGATGCGTGAGCTCGGCTGCGACCGGCGCGTGATCTCCGCCGACGAGGCGGTGAAGCTCGAGCCCGCGCTGCGCCACATCCGCCCACAGCTCGCCGGCGCCACCTACACGGCCGAAGACGAATCCGGCGACGCCAACCGCTTTGCGCGCGAACTGGTCAAGCGCTGCCAGGACGACGGCGTGCAGTTCCTGATGAGCCACACCGTCACCGCGCTGCGCGAGGCCGGCGGCCGGATCGACCACGTCGAGGCCACCGATGCCGAGGGCCGATTCCAGCGCCTGCGTGCCGACGCCTATGTACTGGCCATGGGCAGCCTGAGCCCGATTTATGCGGCGCCGCTGGGCATCCATCTGCCGATCTATCCTGCCAAGGGCTACTCGGTAACCATGCCGGTGAAGGACGCGGCGATGGCCCACCAGGTCTCGCTGACCGACGACGAGTACAAGCTGGTCTTCTCGCGCCTGGGGGATCGCCTGCGCATCGCCGGGACGGCCGAGCTGAACGGCTACGACCGCGACCTGAACCGCGTGCGCTGCGAAGCGATCGTGCGACGCGTCGAGGAGCTGTTCCCCGGTGCGGGCGACGCCGACCAGGCCCAGTTCTGGACCGGCCTGCGGCCCGCTACGCCCAGCAACGTTCCCATCATCGGCCGCTCGAAACTGCCCAACCTGTTCATGAACACCGGCCACGGCACGCTGGGCTGGACGCACTCCTGCGGCTCGGGCAAGAGCATCGCCCGCATCGTCAGCGGCCTGCAGCCCGAGGTGGATTTCGCGTTCAGCTGAGCGCTTGCTCGGCGGGAGGTGCTGGGTGCCAGCACCCCGGCCATCGAACCCTGGAACGGGCAGGCCGATGTGCAAAGCCTGAACAACCGCGAACCGGAGGCCTCAAACATGGGGCTTCGGCTCGCGGCACTCCGGAAGGTTGGGTCGGCAAAAGAGATGAAGATGGTCGTACCGCGGGCCGTCCTGGTGGCCTTGGTGTCGCCTTACCTGCCCGAGGTCAAGCGGGCTCGCCCGCCGTTCTCGACCAAGACCATGCTGCGCATTCACCGCATCACATTCCAATGGCTTCAGCGCATGAACACGTTCATGTGTGTGGTGTGCGGACCTTCCCTAGGCCGCGCCAGCCTGCGCCATGCCGGCACCGGCCGCACCGCGCCGCACACTGCCGCGACCGGCGGTCTTGCCAACGTACATCGCGGCATCCGCGCGCTTGAGCAGGTCGGGCAGGTGCCGGCCGTCATGGGGCGCCAGCGCATAGCCGACCGTCATGCCGACTTCCAGACGGTGGCCGTCAAGCAGGAAGGGCGCCTCCACCGCCTGCAGCAGTTTCTGCGCGACGGCCAGCGCGGCGGCATCGTCGGGCAGGCCGCCGACCAGCAGCACGAATTCGTCGCCACCCAGGCGGGCCACAAGGTCTCCGTTTCGAACGACCTGGCGCAGGCGCGTGGACAACTCACGCAGCACGGCGTCGCCCGCATCGTGGCCGTGGATGTCGTTGATCGGCTTGAAGCGGTCGAGGTCGATCAGGTAGACCGCGTTCAACTGGCTGGTGTTGCACTGCGCCAGCAGAGGTGCCGCCGCCGCCTGCAGGCCACGGCGGTTCAGCAGCCCTGTCAAGGCGTCGGTGTGGGCGATGGTGGCCATGATGTCGCGCTCGCGGGCCGCCAGTTCGCCGGCCATGCGCGTGTCGTGAGTACGCAGCCCAAGCATCATCACCCAGGTCACCAGCTCGAACAGATTGCCGAACTGGAAGGCGTGGGAGACCCAGAAGCCCACAGGCAGCAGGCCCCTCTGCAGCACCGCGAAGCAGATCGTGCAGACCGCAAACACCGCCCAGCCGGCCAGCAGTTGGCGGCACATGCTGTCGCCGGCCCGCGCGCGGCGCCAGGCCGTTGGCAGTACCAGGATCAGCGGCGCCGGGCTCAGCATCACGTTGACGAAGTGGGCGGTGCGATAGCCGACCAGGCCGACCGCGAAGAGGACGAACACGGCAAGGAGCGCCAGCGACATCGCGCGCAAGGTGCGGCTCAACCAGCGGCTTCGCGTGTCCAGTTCAAGTACCGAGTCCAGGTACAGCACGGCGCTGCCCAGCCCGACCAGTCCGCCGAGCATCGTCATCTTTTCCGATGCCCAGGCGTTGTCGCCCCATCCGTGCTCCAGCCCCAACCCTTGGTAGCTCACGAAGAACAGCGTGGTCCCCATGACGTTCAGCGCAAACCACCCGAAGGCCCATTCGCGCGTGGCCCGACCCTGCACCAGCGCGTACATCAACAGGCAGAACATGGCGCCGGCCAGCCAGCCCTGCAACAGCCCTTCGCCCGACTCGGTGTGCCTGAAGGCCTCTGGGCGAGACAGGCGCAGCGGCAGGATCATGCTGCCGGTGGTCCGCACCAAGCCGGTCAGCCGGTAGCGCTGGCCGGCCTGCAGGTCCAGCGGCACCGCGAAGCTGCGGCTGGCCATCGGACGCTGGCTGTAGGGGTGGTGGTCACCAAGTGTCCAGCGCTTCAGCGTGTTCCGGCCGTCGGCGTCGGAAAGCACAAGTTCGATGTGGTCCAGCGACGGGTAGTCGATGTCCAGCACCCAGGCACCGCCGCCGTCTGCGGCCACTTCGATCACCAGCGCCAGCGCCACCGGCTGGCGCTGCGGCCCCAGATTACCCAGCGGCGACGTGCCAGCCGGACGCCAATCGCCGGCCGCCACGTCCGCCGCGCCCGGCAAGCTGCTGTTCTCGGGCAGGCCGGTGCGCACTTGCAGGGCCCTCCAGAGGTCGTTTGGCGTGGTCTTCTGGTTCAGCAGCAGCACCGCAGCGTCGTGGGACTGCGCACGCACCGCTGGCGCGCACAGCAAGCCGCAGAGCCAGACCACGCAGGCCAGGCGCAAGAGCCAGCCGCGGCCAGGCAGGCCGCCGGTTGAGGCGGGCAAGGGGGGCATCGATGCCGGCATCGAAACGGCGTGAGGGTCTGTCACCCATCGCTCTTCGGCCTCAGGTCCTGGATCTGAAGACCGATCTGGCGGGCCTCGATGCCAGCCGGAAGGAAGTCACGTCAGGCCGCGGATACCGCGCCGCCCAAATGAAAGGCCAAATGGCGCAGAGCAACCGGGGGCAACAAGACCCGCTGCCCCACCGGCACATGTGGGATGACAGGGGCAACCAGGTGCTCCGCGGTCTGCAACCTCCGCCGCGTACCGCACGATGGGCAGAACCGCCTCAGGCTCAAGTCAGCGGCCTGCAGGCCGAGGTGGACTTCGCGTTCAGCTGAAAGGCCGCCAGCGGATGGCCCGGCGCAGGTGCCCGTGGATTCGGTGCGGAACCTGTGACAAACGAAGCGCGCGGGCCGGTTCAGCTTCCATCCCAGAGAGCTGAAGTTGAATGATCTCGTGCTCCAATCACGCTCGTTGCGATTTCCCTGCATTCTCCGCGGAGACCTGACTCATGTTCGCCTGGTTCATCCAATGGACAGCCCAACTCAACCAGACCAATCACATCGGCTTTGCAATCGTGACCGTGTTGACGATGGTCACCATCGGCGTCGGCATCGCCGTGGTGGTTGAGTGGATCCTCAAACAGGTGTCCACCGAATCGTCCGGAGCCCCGAAACACCACCACCCTTCGGGCCACTGAGGGAGCCGTCATGTTCGATTGGGTGGTCTACCTTCCGATCTCGGGCACCGAGGTCAATGGTTTTGCACTGATCCTGCTGGGCTTCACTGTCGGCGTCATCGGCGGCTTCTTCGGCGTCGGCGGCGCCTTCATGGTCACGCCGGCGCTCAACGTCTTCGGCTTTCCGATGGCCTATGCCATCGGCACCGACATGGCGCACATCGCCGGCAAGTCGATCGTGTCCACCTTCAAGCACCGCAAGTTCGGCAACGTGGACATGAAGCTCGCGCTGCTGATGATCATCGGCACTGTGGTGGGCATCGAACTCGGCGCCACGCTCATCCTGTGGCTGGAGAGGATCGGCCGCATCGGGCCCATCGTGCGCGTGACCTACATGTTCCTGCTGTTCGGGCTGGGCGGGTTCATGCTCTACGAGTACATGAACGGCATGCGCCGCGCAGTCAAGCATGCTGCAGCCGATGCCAACCAGGATGCCGGCAAATCGAAGCTCGCGCTCTGGATGCAGTCCATCAAGCTGCGGCCGGTGGTGTATCTCAAGGTCTCGGGTTTCCACATCTCGGTCTGGGTGATCATCGGGATGGGGTTGGTCACCGGCTTCCTGGCGGGCTTCCTCGGTGTGGGTGGCGGCTTCATCCGCATGCCGGCGCTGATGTACATCATCGGTGCGCCCACCAAGGTGGCGGTGGGCACCGACCTGTTCGAGGTGATGGTCACCGGCGCCTACGGTGCGTTCAGCTATGCGCTCAAGGGGCGCGTTGAACTGCTCGCCGCGATGATCATGCTGCTCGGTGCCGCCATGGGAGCGCAGCTCGGCGCCACAGCCACGCTCTACGCGCGCGGCACCATCATCCGCCTGTACTTTTCCATCACCATGCTCGCCGGCGGCACGTCGGTGGTCTTCAAGCACTTCGCCGAAGGCCACAAGGACATCTACCGCTCCGCCTTGAACGAATGGGCACGCGCCACCTCGGGCATCACCAACCGGATGGATCTGGGCATCTGGCTTCAGGACAACAAGCCCGCGGTGAAATCCTGGTTCGCCGGCCAACCGGAGGCCCTGCAGCAGGCCCTGGCGGCGGAAAAGATGTGGTCGACGTATTCAGGCATCCTGATGCTCGGCTCCGCCTGTGCCCTGAGCGCGGTCATCATCTTCTGGCTGGTGCGAGGCGTCCTGCGCGAGCGTGCAGAGGCGGCGGCCGCGCCTGCAGCCACCGGCGACCTGTCGATGCAGGCGCCCCTGCAGAGCGATGAAGCCACCGCCACGCCGCCGAGCGGCAGGGGCCTGACGATCATTGTGAGCGGCACTTCGGCCGACCTGCCTGCGGCGCGCATGGGCGCGCAGATCGCGGCCGGCCTGAAAGAGCCCGCGACCTTGCTGGTCAGCGACGAACCCGCCATGAGCGAGTCTTTGCTGCAGGAAAGCCGACGGGCGCTCGAACTCGCCGGCCTGCCGCCCCAGGTGGTCATCGCGACTGGCAAGCCCGAGGAGGATGCACTGCGGCATTCGGCCGGTTCACGCCTGATGGTGATCGGCGCCCGCCCGCTCACCCCGCTCGACCCCACCTGGCACCTCGGCGACAGCGCCACCCGCATCGTGCGCCACATGACCACCTCTGCGTTGGTGGTGCGTGGCCGTGAGCAGGTGCGCAAGATCCTGCTCAGCACGGACTTGCCGGCCAGTGCCACCACCGTGAAGATGGCGCAGGACGTGGCGCTGGCCACGGGTGCCAGCATCGAGGTGCTCTACACCGTGCCGCTGCCCACCATGTACATGGCAGAGACACCCTCGGAGTCGTCGGATGTGGCTCAGGGCGCGCAGAGGCTGGGCGTCCAACCTGACCGGCTGGAGCAGTTGCTGGCCATCCGCACCAGCCTGGCCAATGCCGGCGTGGCGCAGGCGACGATCAAGCTGCGCCAGGGCATCGTCGAGGAAGAGATCATCAAGGAGTCCGTCGAGGGCGATTTCGACCTGATCGTGCTCAGGGAGGGATACCTGAGCACGCCGTTCGGCCTGTTGCTGGGTCGCCTGTCCACCAACGTCGCCACCCGCTCGCCTCAGGCCTCGGTGCTGATCGTCAAGCGTTGAAGCGCTCTGGCGAACGGCTGGTCGGCGGCCTGCAGCCCGAGGAAGAGTTCGCGGTCAGTTGAGTTTCCGCCCGGCCCGATGCGCCAGTTGCTACCGGTCCGGGTTGTCGCCCATCACATCGCACCCCAGGGCCCCCCGGGCGCCGTGGTTGAAATCAGGCGCCATCTGACTGTTCATCGCCGAAGGCCAGTGCAAACGCCTGCTCGCGGGGCAAACCTGCGCCGAGGGCCAGGTGGCGCTCAAGGGTGGTGGGCCCTAGCGCCTGGCTCAGTCGCCTCTGCAACTGTTGCCGGCGAGCCTCGCTGCCCGGCCAGCGTGTCTCGCCTCGGTGCGCCGTGGCGGCATCGGCATGGCCCGCCACCTGTGCGGCCTCGATCCACCGACCCACCGTCGTTGCGTTGAGCGCCAAGGTGTCGAGTAAACGCAGGTCATCCCCTTCGCGCTCCAACAGGCGTCGCGCTCGGTGGCCTGCTTCCAGTGCCTCCTGGTGCCGGCCCAGCAAGGTGAGCGCCACCATCCACATGTCCAGCACATGCCCGACGATGTTGTCGTCGATACCCATGGCCGAGAGCGCGCGCAAGCCATCGCGGGCAAGCGCCTCGGCGCGCTCCAGGTGCCCCAGCGCCAGTTCGCAGTCGGCCACATTGGCGCCCGAGGCCACGTGCGTAGCCCAATGCCCGGCCTGCGCCAACAGGTCAGCCTGGGCCTGCGCGCTGACCAGGGCCTCGGCCGGCCGGCCCTGCAGCAGCAACCAGCGGTGCTTGGCCCACTGGAAGCTGGACCGCGCCGCCGGCATCCAGGCAGACTGCTCGATGGACGCGGCCTCCTCAACCAGCGGGCGCAACACGTCCACGTGGCCTTGGCGCGAGCCGATGGCGATACTCCAGGTGAGGGCATCGTAAAGGCGTCCAGGGTCGCCAATGCGCCGGTATATGTCAGCCGCCTTCTGGGCGGCATCGAACCCGGCCGGATGTGCACTGTTGGAACTCGCCAGTGCAATTCGGGCCCAGAACAGGCCAACCAGAGGCTCCGGCAGGCCATCCGTCACGCGGTGTCGCAGGGGCAGCACACGATTCAGGTACTCGAGGTTCAATGAAGCCGCAAGGAACGCGTGGCTCGCGCCAGCAGCCAGGCTGACGGCCAGTATGTCATCGGGGGATGCTTTCACCCAATCGAGTGCTGCGCGAAGGTTCGGCACCTCTGACGCGAGAACATCGGGGGCAGCCGGTGGCGTGCGCCAGCGCCGCTCGTCCTCACGTGGGACGGTCAGCGCGGCGTCCAGCGCCCGTGCATGCCGCTCCCGCATGGCCTCAAGCTCGCCAGCCTCCTGAAGTCGCTCCAGCGCGTATCGGCGCGGGCTTTCCAGAAGGCAGAAGCGGCGGTTCGACTCCCCTTCTGCGACGACAAGCGACTTCTCCACCAGCTCACCCAGGATCTCGAACACTTGCCAGTCGCTGGTGCGGGCGTCTTGCGCAAGCCGTTGCGCGGTTTGCAGCGTGAAACCGCCGACAAACACTGCAAGGCGGCGCAGGACGCGCTGCTCAGCTTCCCCCAACAAGGCGTGGCTCCACTCAAGCGCCGCGCGCAGTGTCTGGTGCCGCGCGACGCTGCCGCGCCGATGCTGTGTGAGCACGTGCAGCCGCTCGTCCAGCCGTGCCTGCAGGCCTGACAGGCCGAGCAGAGGCAAGCGTGCAGCCGCTAGTTCGATGGCCAGTGGCACGCCGTCAAGCTGCCGGCACACATCAACCACCGTACGGCAGCTGTCGGCGTCGAGCACGAAGCGGGCGTCCAGGTGTCGCGCGCGCGCTTCGAAAAGCGTGACGGCACCGCTGCGGCGGGCTGCGTCAAGTCCGTCGGCGTCAGGTAACGACAAGGGCTCAAGGCGCATGACGCGCTCACCCGGTATGCGCAGAGTCACCTGGGTCGTGACGAGCAATGTGGCCCTAGGTGCCTGCTGGCGCAGCTGATTGAGCAGCGCGATCACGCCACCGAGTACGTGCTCTGCGTTGTCCAATACAAGCAGCACGGGCCCAATGCGAAGCGCCGCTGCGGTAGCGGCAGCGGCATCGCGCTCGGCGCTGGCGGTCGAT
Source organism: uncultured Ideonella sp. (assembly GCA_964369025.1). Classification (GTDB taxonomy): domain Bacteria; phylum Pseudomonadota; class Gammaproteobacteria; order Burkholderiales; family Burkholderiaceae_C; genus Ideonella. The sequence continues at coordinate 7,986 of CAYJEC010000047.1, forward strand.
CGCAGCACGCGCGCTACGGCCGGTGCCACCAAGGCCGGATCCGACAACGGTGCCAGATCGACCCACCAGACACCTTCGGAAAAGTGCGGAAGAGCCGCGTGGGCGACTTGTTGCGCGAGGCTGGTCTTGCCGAAGCCGGCGCCACCAAGCAGCGTCACCTGCCCGGGCACGGCCAAGTGCGCCATCAATTCCTGCTGCTCGCGCTCACGGCCCAGCAACGGCTCGTCACGGGCTGGCAGATTGGTACGTCCCGGCGTATCGGTCCAGTCCGGCACGGGCGGCACTGATGGCGGGCTCATGGGCGACGCCTCCGCTACCGACCGCGTGAAGCGGTAGCCACGCCCGGGAAGCGTCGCAATCGCCTCCTGCCCGAGAATCTTTCGCAGCGCCAACACATGCACAGCGAGGTTGGCCTCCTCGACCGCGTCGTCTGGCCAGACGGTATCGAGCAGTTCTTGCTTCGACACCGTGCGCTGGCGCTGCTCCACCAATACGACCAACAGGTCGAAGGCGCGGCTGCCCAATTTGATGGGCCGCCCGTGCGCCAGCAGCAGGCGCCGCTGCGGAATCAGACGATAGGAGTCAAAGTCATAAGTGGGCTCGAGCGGCATGGATGCACATGGACGCGACCTTGCTGCGCCGAAGCATACGTGATGTCGACCGGCGCAACCTCGCGCCTTCGGCGCGAGGCCCCTAGGCGCCTCTACCCCCTAGGATGATCCGCTTCTCTTTAGGCGCCTTTAGAACGATTCAAGACGGTTCGCACCCTGTTCGCCGAAATTCCTGCACTGGCAAACGCCGAGAAACAGGGAGCGATCAAATGCGAATGATAGATGTTCGTGCAGGTATGCGTTTCGGTATGGGCGTAGACAGCATCACCGAAGAGGTGCGAGGGCAGGCGCTCGTCTTTCAAGGCGAGCAGCAGGACCCGCTGGCGCAGATTGTCAAGGCGTCGGTTCGTATGGTCGAGAGCCAGTCGGATCTGATGGAAGCAATGAACATCTCCGCTGGCTTGTCCGCCCGATACGGGCTCGCGGAAGGAGACTTGAAAGTCGAGTTGGCAACTCAGCACGCGGTGAATGAATATTCCCTCAGTATGCTGTTCAAGGCGGAAGTGAACAACGCGCCGAGAACCATGGTCAATCCAGTTTTGACCGCAGACGCTGCCACCATGTACCGACGAGACCCGAATCGGTTCAGGGATATTTACGGAGACACCTACATCGACGAAATCTATGGCGGCGGTGAGTTGTTCGGGCTGTTTGTGTTCAACACGCGTGACGAAAACAGCAGGAGTGACCTCAAGTTGGCACTGGATGTGTCTATTGGGACATTCTTGGCGGGAGGCGACCTGAAGGCCTCGTTTCAAAACACCATTAACAGGCACAGTCGCACCGCCACCATGCAGATCTGGGCTCTGCTCAGCGGCGGAGCAGGTTTGACGAATCCCAGGGATCTGGACGATCTCGGAAATCTTTACAGTGATTTCAACCGGTCGGTCGCTGCCCATCCCATCGACTACCGTGCGTCCCTGAAGGAGTTCAAGTATCTGCCACTTCCAGAAACCGAAACGTGGCTGAACCAAGTTGTTCGCCGTGACACCATTGAGCGCTGCGGCCATATGGTGATCGAAGGCATCGCCTTGCGCGCCAAGTTGGACTACGTTCTCGCCAACCCAGGGCAGTTCGAGCCTTTCGACCGGGACGCCCTAGAAGCGATGAGGGTGGCGAACCTTGAGGCGATGCGGCAGAGCTCACGGCGGGCCAACGATTGCGCTGCGGATCTCAAGGAGTGCAACTTGATCGGCATTGATCCGGTGCGGCCGGTAATTCCCAGGCGGCTGGCCTCCACAAACCCGCTAGCCACCAAATGGGAACTGCTTCTTCAAAACGATGAGGCAAGAAAGTTTTTCTCGGAAGGCTACTTGGAAGGCGCCGGAATCGACGGTGTACAGCATGCCAATGGCGGGATCTACAAGTTCTTTGTCAGGGACGGTAGGGCTATTGCCGGCATCTTTTGGCACCGCGACATTTCCGAGACCGCCATCGGAGTCTACGGGCCCATCTTTGCTGAATATCACAGCAGGGATCACTGTCAAGGCAGATTGGGCTTCCCGACAAAGGATGTTGAGCCCCTGGCCTGGGGAAAAGGACCGAATCGGATTTGTTCGTTCCAGAATGGGCATCTCTGGTTTGACTCTGAAACCGGTGTTGTTTCAGATAAGGCACCTCGAGGCCCGGGTGGCAGAGGGCCGGTAGTGACCCAGCCTAGACGGAAATTGAATTTCCCGGGCGCTTCGTGACCAACCCTAGCCATCATCCAAGGAAACTCTTGTCATGCCTTTCCAATCTCCTCGATTTGCGGGCGACCCGCTGCTTGAAGCCTGCCTCGCAAATACCCATCGCTTGATGGTCGGGCAGTCCGGCGAAGCTGTGCGCAAGATTCAGCAGGCACTCATCGATCTCGGCTACCAGATTCCGGATGGGGCGACCGGCAACTTTGGCCAGCAAACCGCCAATGCAGTCGTCCATTTCAAGACGATCAAAGGATTGCAGCCCAACGATCCGGTGATCGGGCCGGGCACTTCACATGCTCTTGACATCGACATCGTCGCCCGCGATGCCGGAAGAGCCGTTCCCCAACCACCACCGGCACCGGTACTGACACGAATGGTCAGCGGCTTTAACTACAGCGGCGAAGGCGCCGGCGTGGGGGTGGCATTTTTCAGGTTCTGGCTGCACCGCAACGGACATTGGCGCGGTTACACCGCAGCCTCCAACCAAGGCATCGTGGGGTTTGCCGTCCTGATGGCGCCCGCTGTCGCGTTCATGGGGCCCAACCACCCTCGTCTCGACAATCTGCACGGCAGCATCGTGGACATTTCTATCAAGGCCAGCCAGTTCGTGAAAGATGGGGGTCATGCCACGATCTCGATGAGGGTGCGCACGAACACACCGGACGAGCCCACGATGACTTACCACGCCGACCACGTCCAGGGCGTTTGCGCGGTGGTTGGCGAGATCGCGTTCAGCACGACCTTGGTCGAACTTCCGGCGGACGAATGGGACCCCACCTGCTAGACCAGGCTTCGCTGATCAGCGGCCTTGAGGGAGCCGCTCGGGTGCGCGCACCCGAGCGCGGAGTGCCGCACCGCGCTCGCCGCTCCTGCTTGGTGTGCCCGAATACTGCGAGCTCTGTTGATTCGCGAGGTACCCCGCCGCCGATCCCACTGGAGGCCGCATGAATTCGGCCGGGCACCCAAAGCAGCCACTCGCCGCGATGTCGGTCGATACCTTGGTGCCGTGTGGCGCGCCAAACAATCGGCACCGGCGGATCTATCTGGCCCTGCTGACATGGGGCTTCGCACTGTTCAGCTCGGTCCGGATCCTGGCCTACGTGCCGACCATGTGGGCCATCCATCAGAGCGGGGACTCCAGCCAACACTCTTTGTAGACCTGGGTGATCTGGTTCGGAAGCAATCTCACCATGGCGCTGTGGCTTTACGAACAAGGTGGTCAGCGCATTGGCAGAGCCGCCGCAGTCAGCTTTGGCAATGCGACGATGTGCGCGGGGGTAGTCGCGCTGATCGCGTACGTCAGGTTGTGACGATTGAGCTTCCCGCATTTCGCTGATGTTGGCCAATCACCGCAAGATGGCCAAAGCGGTTCGCGGCTCGCTTTAGTGGCTGCGGTCATGGACCGAACCGCCGCAGCCACGACAAGCCGCACAACTCTAGCTTGTGCTCAGGCGTCACGCGTCGCTCGGCGCGCGGCTCACGTCGTTGTTGGCTGAGACCAGCGTGCGCAGCATTCGCATGAACTCGGCCTGCTCGGCTGCCGGCAGCGGCGCCAGGATGCGCTGCTGGGCTCGCAGCATGCCGGGCAACACGCTGGCCAGCGCCTCGCGGCCTTCGGGTGTGAGGTTCAGCAGGCGCACCCGGCGGTCCTCCGGCGAAAGGCTTCGGGCCAGCAGGCCACGCGCCTCCAGCCGGTCCACCACGCTGGCGATCGTCGAGGTGTCCAGGCCGATGGCGCGCGCCAGCCGCCGCTGGTCCACGCCCGGCTGGCTGCTCACCGTCTGCAGCGCAGCGAACTGCACCGGTGTCACGCCGTGCGCCTCGGTTTCCTGCAGGAACAGGGCGACGGCAATCTGCTGCAGGCGGCGGATGTAGTGGCCCGGCAAGTCATCGAGGTCGATCGGCGGCGGGCTGTTCTTTCGGGCCATGATTTTCAACAGACCAAGGGTTAACACGTAGAACTCGGCTGCATGTTATCACTACACTTATCGTCAGTGTACTGACCATCAGTGAAGTGACTTTGAGGTGGCGCAATGAATGAAGAGACTCCCTCCCTTCCCGTCCTGGTGGCCGGCGGTGGCATCGGTGGCCTGGCTGCCGCGCTGGCATTGACCCGCCAGGGCATGAAGGTCACGGTGCTGGAGCAGTCCGCCGAACTCGGAGAGATCGGTGCCGGCATCCAACTCGGGCCCAACGCCTTCGCCGCCTTCGATGCGCTGGGCGTCGGCCCGAAGGCGCGCGCCCGCGCCGTCTACACCGACGAGATGGTGATGCACGACGCGCTGGACGAGAGCCTG
>CAYJEC010000048.1:0-6246 GCA_964369025.1 uncultured Ideonella sp.
GCAAGATCCTGCAGGTGGGCGGCAACTCCAACGGCGCCATCGTCATCGACATCACCAGCGGCACGCCGGTGGTCACGCCGACGCAATCGATGGCGACGCAGCGCCGCCTTTCGACGGCCACGATCCTGGCCGACGGTCAGGTGCTGGCCACTGGCGGCAGCCCGGTATGGAACGACATCGCCGGCGCTGCGATGAATGCCGAGATCTGGAATCCGCAATCCGGGCAATGGACGGTCGGTGCCGCGGGTGCCGTGGCACGCCTGTACCACTCCAACGCCCTGCTGCTGCCGGATGCGACGGTGCTGGTTTCTGGCGGCGGCGCTCCTGGCCCGCTGAACAACCTGAACGCCGAGATCTACTACCCGCCCTACCTCTTCACCGCCGACGGCCACGAGGCGGCGCGTCCCAGCATCCTGGCCACGCCGGACTATTTGCAGGTCGGCAAGACAGTCACGGTCGACATGGCCGACGCCGGCGCCATCGGCCGCGTCACACTGGTCAAGACCGGTTCTGCCACGCATGGCTGGAACATGGAGCAGCGCTTCGTCGAGCTGCCGTTCCGCGCAGAGGGCAGCCGCCTGCATGTCCAGGCGCCCACCCGGGCCGCCGACGTGCCACCTGGCTACTACCAGCTCTTCGTCTTCGACGCGGCGGGTGTGCCCTCGGTGGCCAAGATCCTCTATCTGGGCGTGGCCGCCGATCCGAACCCGCAGGTCGTGCCCACACTGGCCTCCCCGGGCAACCAGAGCAGCACCCTCACCAGCACGGTCAACCTGGCACTGGCGGCCAGCGATCCCAACGGCGACACGCTGGTCTTCTCGGCCGCCGGCCTGCCGCCCGGCCTCGTCATCGACAGCCGCACCGGCCGCATCACCGGCACGCCGACCGCGACCGGCAGCTACGACGTGGTGCTGGGTGTCAGCGACGGCTACAACAGCACCTCGGCACCGCTCACCTGGCAGGTCAGCGGCGACGTGCCGTTGCACCTCGACCCGCCACCGCCGCCCACAGCCGTGGTGTCGGGCGCGGCGGCCAGCTTCAACGCCAGCGCGCAAGGCCAGCAGGTCGAGTTCAAGTGGAACTTCGGCGACGGCAGCCCGGAGACCGCCTGGTCACCGCTGGGCGCCGCCAGCCATGTCTACGCCAAGGCAGGCGCCTACTTCGTCACCGTCACGGTGCGAGACGCCTACGGCGTCGAGCAGAGCCAGAGCTTCCTGCAGGTGGTGTACATCGCCGCGAATTCGCCACGGCCTTCGTCATCCGGGCCGGTGCTGGCGGAGGGCGGCCGCCTGTGGGTGGTCAACCCCGACATCGACAGTGTCAGCGTGTTCGATGCCGGCACGCGCGCCCGCCTCGGCGAGGTGTCGGTGGGCGCAGCCCCGCGCATGCTGGCACGGGCCGCAGACGGCCGGATCTGGGTCACGAACCTGCGCGGTTCGAGTCTCTCGGTCATCGATCCGGTGACGCGCAGCGTCGTCCGCACCGTCGCCTTGCCGCGAGCCAGCCAGCCTTCGGGGCTGGTGATGTCGGCGAACGGGGGGCTGGCATACGTGAGCCTGGAGGCCAGCGGGGTGGTGGTGAAGCTGGACACCGCGAGCTATGCACAGACGGGCACCGTGAGCGTGGGCCCGAACCCGCGGCACCTGGCACTCAGCGGGGACGGGGCGGCGCTGTACGTGTCGCGCTTCATCACCCCGCCGCTGCCGGGCGAGGGCACAGCCAGCGTGGCCCCCACGCCATCGACCGGCGGAGAGTTGGTGCAGGTGAACACGGCCAGCTTCAGTGTCGTGAAGACCATCGTGCTGCGCCACTCCGAGCAGGCCGACTTCGAGACCCAGGGCCGTGGCATTCCCAACTACCTGGGCGCGGCGGCGCTGTCGCCCGACGGCAGCCAGGCCTATGTGCCCGCCAAGCAGGACAACATCCTGCGCGGTGCGCAACGCGACGGCCAGTCATTGATCTTCCAGAACACCGTGCGTGCGATCAGCGCAAGGATCGAGTTGGGCAACGGGCAGGAAGACCTGGCCGGGCGGATCGACCACGACAACGCCAGTGTGGCCAGCGCGGCGCTGTTCGACACGCGTGGGGTGTACCTGTTCGTGGCCCTGGAAACCAGCCGCGAAGTGGCGCTGGTGGACGCGCACTCGCGTGCTCAACTGCTGCGGGTGGACGTGGGCCGGGCCCCGCAAGGCCTGGCGCTGTCGCCCGACGGCCTGAGCCTGTACGTCAGCAACTTCATGGACCGAACGGTCAGCGTGATCGACCTGAAGCCGCTGCTGGAGCGGGGCCAACTCAATCTGCCAGTGCTCGCCACGCTGAACGCCGTGGGCACTGACAAGCTCAGCGCTCAAGTGCTGCAAGGCAAGCAGCTGTTCTACGACGCACGCGACCCGCGGCTGGCGCGCGATCGCTACATGAGCTGTGCCAGCTGCCACCACGACGGCGCGGCGGACGGCCGGGTGTGGGACCTCAGCGATGCGGGCGAAGGGCTGCGCAACACCATCAACCTGCGCGGGCGTGCGGCGATGGGCCAGGGCCGGTTGCACTGGAGCGCCAACTTCGACGAATTGCAGGACTTCGAAGGCCAGATCCGGCGCCTGGCCGGGGGCAGCGGGCTGATGAGCGATGCGGCCTACTTCGCCGGCACGCGCAGCCAGCCGCTCGGCGATGCCAAGGCCGGGCAGAGCGCAGAGCTTGACGCGCTGGCGGCTTACGTGGCCTCGCTGAACGCCTTCGAGCCGAGCGTGAACCGGCAGGCCAACGGCAGCCTGAGCGCGGCGGCCACAGCGGGCAAGGCGGTGTACCAGGCGCACAACTGTGCGGCCTGCCATGGCGGCACGGCGTTCACCCAATCGGCCACGCTGGGGCTGATGGACATCGGCACGCTCAAGGCCACCAGCGGGCAACGGCTGGGGGCGGCGCTCACCGGGCTGGACGTGCCCACGCTGAGGGACGTGGCGCGAAGCGCACCCTACCTGCACGATGGCTCGGCGGGCACGCTGGAAGCGGCGGTGAGTGCGCACCGCGGTGTCACCATGGCGGCCAGCGATCTGGGCAACCTCGTGGCCTACCTGAAGGAGATCGGCAACGAGGAGGCGTCCGCACCGGCCGGCGGCGCACCCGGCTCCGGCACCGGCCTCACGGCGCAGTACTTCGCGAACGTCTCCCTGTCGGGTGCCTACGCATTGCAGCGCAACGAACGGGTCGACTTCGACTGGGGAACGGGATCACCTGGCACCGGGGTGCCCGCCGACAACTTCTCGTCACGTTGGACAGGCAGGCTGCTGGCCCCGACCAGCGGCCTGTACCAGCTGCAAACCGTGTCGGACGATGGCGTGCGCCTGTGGGTCAATGGCGCGCTGGTGATCGACAACTGGACCGACCACGCCTCTGCCACCAACACCAGCGCGGCCATCCCCCTGGCGGCCGGCCAGCAGGCCGACCTGAAGCTGGAGTACTACGAGCGCGGCGGCGGCGCCGTGATGCGCCTGCAATGGTTGCCGCCCGGCGGCGGGTCGTTTGCCGCCATCCCGCAGGCGCAACTGCTGCCCGCGGTCACCGCCGGCAGCGGCCTTGCAGGGAGCTACTTCAACAACAAGACCTTGTCCGGCACCGTCGCGCTGACACGGACTGAGGCCATCGACTTTTCCTGGGGCACCGGATCCCCTGGCGCCGGCGTGAACGCCGACAACTTCTCCGTCCGCTGGAGCGGCACCCTCGACGCGCCCAGCACCGGCACCTATGTCTTCCAGACGGTGTCCGATGACGGTGTCCGGGTGTGGGTCAACGGCGTGCAACTGATCAACAACTGGACCAACCACGGGTCCACCACCAACACCTCTGCCGGAATCTCGCTGACCGCAGGCAGGCGCTACACCGTGAAGGTGGAGTACTACGAGAACACTGGCGGCACCGTGATGCGGTTGCGCTGGAAATTGCCGGGAACCACCACCTACGTGGCCGTGCCGGCGGCCAAGCTGTATCCGGGGTAGGAGGCCGAGGCCAAAGTCCGCGTACATGTGAGCGCAGACTAACCGCCGCATCTGGCGATCCCCGGTGGCAGTGGCGGCGTTTCTGCGCTGCGGGCGCCTGCAGGGAGGACCGAGGCGGTGCATCTGACGGGCAGGCTTCGGTTGGCAAACAACATGGGGCCGCCTGAATCGTGCCGCTGCCCATGCCCCGGCCCGATACGCCGGGCGGTGGTTGATCTGGCGCAACACCATCTTGGCTGGCCTGAGGAACATTGCCAGCACGATGGAACACCGCCACGTCAGCTCCGCCGCCACGTTGCCCCTGCCCCCTGAGAGGGCGCCCCTGACACGTCTTCGTGCCTCGGCGCGGCCCGCACCGCCGCCTCCGCCGATCGAGGGGCCGGCGGGTGCTCGTGCCTTGCTGCCCGATGCTCGGTCCTGGGGCGAACTGTTTGCAGCCGGCCCGGTGCCGGTCGCCGAGGCCCAGGCCCTCAATGATGCTGGGCAGGTTCGGCGGGTGGCGGCCGGCATGATGGTCTTTTGCCAGGGTGAGCCGGCCCGCGCACTGGTGATGGTGCAAGGCGGGGATGTTGCGCTCGGCATGCGCGGCGAGGAGGGCAGCTTTCGCACCGAGCGTCACGTTCATGGGCCGTCCTGGCTGGATCTGAGCGCAGGGTGGCTGGGGGAGACGCACGCTTTGGATGCCCGAGCCATGACGCTCGTCACCGTGGTCGAGTGGTCGCGCGAAGCGCTGTGGTCCGTGGTGGAGCGCCACCCGGCGCTGGCGCTCCGGTTGATCCTCGCGCTGGCCCGGGAGGCACGCTCGCTGGCCGCGAACACGCACGAACTGATGCACAAGGACGCCCCGGGTCGGCTGGCTGCGTGGCTGAACAGCCACTGCCACCCAGTGGCCGATGCACCCGGCCGGGGCGTGGTTCAACTGCCGATGCGCAAGCGCGACATCGCCTCACAACTGGCCATTACCCCGGAAACGCTGTCGCGCCTGATGCGCAGTTTCACGGGGCAGGGGATCATCCAGGTGGCGGGCTACACGGTTCATGTGCTGGACCGCAGCGCCCTGGAGAAATTGGCCGGCGCCTGAGATCCCTGGAGGATCCTTCGACAGGGCCGAGCGCCGGACCGCTACCCCTGCACCGGTTGCCCCAACTCAGACCGTGAACATCTTGATCGCCACCGCGCCCAGGACGACGGCGATTGCATAGCGGATGAAGGTCAGCGGAGCACGCGTGCTGATCACCGAACCGATCAACACGCCCGGGATCGAACCGAGCAGCAGGTTCACCAGCAGTGAATAGTTGACGTTGCCCAGGGACAGGTGGCCGAGCCCGGCGATCAGAGCCAGCGGGATCGCGTGCGCCAAGTCGGTGCCGACCAGCTTGCTGGCATTCAGGCGCATCGGGTACAGGTAGACCAGCATCACCGTGCCGAGGGCGCCCGCGCCGATGGAGGTGAGCGTGACCAGCACGCCCAGCAGCACACCGGCGAGCACCGTGGCCACCGGCTGCAGATGCTTGAAGTAGCTCGCGTCCGTGACCCGAAGGCTGCGGCCCACCCGGTGCAGCCAATCCTTCAGCAGCATGCCGGCGGCGGTGATCAGCAGGGCCACGGCCACCGCGCTGATGATGAAACCGCTTTTGACCTGATGGGACTCGCTGTAGTGCATCCAGACCAGTGTGGCGGCGGCTGCGGGCAGGCTGCCAATGGCCAGGCGGCGGACAACGCCCCAATCCACCGTGCCATGGTTGTGATGCACGGCGACGCCGAACATCTTGGTGATCGACGCGTAGAGCAGATCGGTCCCGACCGCGGTTTGCGGCGCAATGCCGAAGACCAGCACCAGGATGGGCGTCATCAACGCGCCGCCACCGACCCCGGTGATCCCGACGATGGTGCCCACGAGCAAGCCGGCGAGGGCAGTCAAACCGTCAATATTCACAAAAACTCCCAAAGCGACTTTGCTTATGCATTCATTGTCGCTGCCGGCCTTGCTGGCGTCCGCATCAAACGCGGGATGGACGATCAAGGATTCTCGGAAACTGCCAACAGTTGCGCGGCGACGGCGACCGCGATGACCCCGGGCTGCTTGCCCAAGATGCCGGGCAACCCGATCGGGCAGCTCATCCGCAAGAGTTGTGCCGCGCTAAGGCCACGATCCTGGAGCCGGTGTTCGAATCGTGCCCGCTTGCTGGCCGAGCCGATGAGGCCGAACCAACCGAAATCGCCCCGCCTCAGAATGGCCTCTGCCAGGGCGAGA
>CAYJEC010000048.1:6256-12425 GCA_964369025.1 uncultured Ideonella sp.
CGAGATCCAGTGCGTGGCTGTGGGTCAGCACCAGGTAGCGATCGCCAGGCCGGCCGGCGGCCACCTCGGCCTGCACCGGCTCGGCGCACACCTGGCGAACATGGGCAGGTGTGGGCCCGTCCGGAAACTCCGATTCGCGTTCATCGACCCAGTAGACCTCGCAGGGCACGCCCGCCAGCACGTTGACCAGCGCCCGACCCACATGGCCGGCGCCGAACAGATGCAACCGGAACAAGGGGCGCGTGGTCGGCCAGACCTGCACCAGTGCCGGGGTCAGGGCCTGCAAGCGCAGGGTCAAGGTACCGCCGCAGCACTGGCCCAGCGACGGGCCCAGCGCCACCACCCAATCCAGCGGCTCGGCGTTCGCCGCGGCGAGGCGTTCACGCGCCAGGGCGATGGATTGCAACTCCAAGTGGCCGCCGCCGATGGTGCCAGCCACACCGTGGGCATTGACCAGCATGCGCGTGCCTGTACCGCGCGGCACCGATCCTCGCGCCTCGATCACTTCGACCAGCATCGCCGGCGCTCCCGAGGCGAGCCACCGTGCGGCGGTATCGATGTCGGGGTCCAACGAGCCCGGGTTGCTGGGGCTCACGACGACCGCACCGCGGTGACCGCACGCAGCAGCGCCTCCGGCGTGGCCGGTGCCTGCAGGGGCGGCCGGCAACCCTCGGGTCCGCAGGCGGCCACCGCGTCGCGCAGTGCCAGAAACACCGAGAACGCCAGCAACAGCGGCGGTTCGCCGACCGCCTTGCTGCGGTGGATGCTGTCCTCGACGTTTTGGTTGGTGAACAGGCGCGTCGTGAGGGCCTCGGGCACGTCGTTGGCGGTGGGGATCTTGTAGGTGGACGGCGCGTGGGTCAGCAGCTTGCCGGTCTGCGGATGCCAGACCAGTTCCTCGCTGGTCAGCCAGCCCATGCCCTGCACGAAGCCGCCTTCGATCTGGCCGATGTCTATCGCCGGGTTCAGCGAGGCCCCCACGTCGTGGAGCAGATCGGCGCGCAGCAGCTTCCACTCGCCGGTGAGCGTGTCCAGCAGAACTTCGCTGACCGCCGCGCCGTAGGCAAAGTAGTAGAACGGCCGGCCGGTCAGCGTCGCGCGGTCCCAGTGCAGGCCAGGTGTCGCGTAAAAGCCCTCGGACCAGAGCTGCACACGCGCCTGGTAGGCCTGCTGGACGAGGGAGTCGAAGGCGATGGCCGCGCCACCACCGGCGACGCGGACCTGGCCGCCCTCGAACCGGAGCGTGTCCGGCGGGGCGCCCAGTGCCGCGGAGGCCAGTTCGGCCAGCCGCTGCCGGATGCGCCGCGCGGCATCCTGCGCGGCCTTGCCGTTCAGGTCCGACCCGGTCGAGGCGGCTGTCGCCGAGGTGTTGGCGACCTTGCTGGTGTCGGTCGCGGTGCAGCGAACGCGCGCGAGTGGCAGGCCGAGTTCGTGCGCCACCACCTGCGCCACCTTGGTGTTCAGGCCCTGGCCCATCTCGGTGCCACCGTGGTTCACCAACACCGAGCCGTCGGTGTAGACATGGACCAGCGCACCGGCCTGGTTGAAGTGGTTGACATTGAACGAGATGCCGAACTTGACAGGCGTCAGTGCCAGCCCCCTCTTCAACACCGGGCTGGCGGCATTGAACGCCGCCACGGCCGAGCGGCGTTCGGCATAGCCGGCGCTGTGGTCGAGCTCGTCGACCAACGGCGCAATGATGTTGTCGGTCACCGTCTGCAGGTAGGGGGTGACATTGCGCTCGCTCGTGCCGTACCAGTTGGCGCGGCGCACGGCGAGCGGATCCAGGCCCAGGTGGCGGGCGATGTCGTCGAGGATCAACTCAATGACCAGGGCACACTGCGGCCCACCGAAGCCGCGGAAGGCGGTGTTGCTCTGGGTATTCGTACGCGGCAGGTAGCCATGGATCGCCACCTCGGGCAACCAGTAGGCGTTGTCGACATGGCAGATCGCCCGCGTCATCACCGGGGGCGACAGATCGGCCGAATGGCCGGCGTGGCCCAGCATCGTGACATCGAGGCCCAGCACCCGGCCGGCATCGTCGAACCCGGCCTCCCAGTCGAACTCGAAGCCATGGCGACGGCCGGTGATCAGGAAGTCGTCGTCGCGGTCCGGGCGCAGTTTCACCGGCCGGCTCAGTGCGCGTGCCGCCAGGGCCGCCACACAGGCGAACAGCGCGGACTGCGACTCCTTGCCGCCGAAGCCGCCGCCCATGCGTCGGCACTCGACGCGCACCTCGTTTGCCGACAGCCCGAGCGCATGCGCCACCATCTGCTGCATCTCGCTGGGGTGCTGTGTGGAGCAGTGAACGACCAGGCCACCATCGTCCTGCGGCAAGGCGTACGAGATCTGCCCCTCCAGGTAGAACTGTTCCTGCCCGCCGAGCGAGAACTGGCCGTTGAGCTGGTGCGGTGCTTCGGCAATGGCGGCTGGCACGCCCCCGGGCCGCTGGCTGCGAACGAGGTGCATGGGCGGCACCACGTACTCGCCGGCCGCATGTGCTTCGCGGACAGAGAGACGCGCAGGCAGAGGCTCGACCCGTACGACCTCGCGTGCCCGTGCTGCGGCGCGGCGCGCCGCGTCGCGCGTCTCGGCCACCACCGCGAAGACCGGCTGGCCCAGGTAACGCAGCGTGTCATCCGCGAGGATCGGGTCGTCGTGCACGATGGGGCCGCAGTCGTTGGGGCCGGGGATGTCGTGGGCGGTGTAGACCGCCACCACGCCGGGCAGCGACTTCAGCCGCTCGATGTCGATGCCCAGAAGCCGGCCATGCGCCACCGGCGACAGGCCGAGTGCGGCATGTAGGGTGCCGGCCAGCTCCGGCAGGTCGTCCACATAGGCGGCGCGGCCGCTCACGTGCAGCTCGGCGGATTCGTGGGGCATCGCGGCGCCCACGGTGGGGGTGGACAGCGGAGGGCTCACCTTCATGGCAGCCGCCTCAGGCGAAGACGCGGACCGCCGCCATTGGCAGCGGATTCGTCTGACGGGTGGTCAGCCAGAGACGCTCCAGCAGTGATGCAGCCGCCTGGCGCCGGTAGCCCGCGCTGGCGCGCAAGTCGCTGAGCGGTTGGAAATCGGCTGACAAGGCTTGCTGGGCGGCGCGAAGCGTGGCCTCGGTCCAGGGTTGGCCGACCAACGCCGCCTCGGCAGCCGCCGCCCGCTTGACAATGCCGGCCAGGCCGCCGAAAGCCAACCGGGCCTCGGCCACCTGATCGCCCTGCAAGCGCAGCGCCAAGCCGGCGCTGACTGCGGAGATGTCGCAGTCGAAGCGCTTGGACAGCTTGTGGGCCTGCACCACCCAGTCGGGGTCGGGCAGCGGAACGGACACCGCCTCGATGAACTCGCCCGTGTCCAGTTGGTTCTTCATGTAGTCGAGGTAGAAGTCCTGCAGCGGCAAATCACGCGTCGCGTCGCCGCGGCGCAAGGTGAGCACCGCGCCCAGCGCGATCAGCACCGGCGCGGTGTCGCCAATCGGCGAGCCGTTGGCCAGGTTGCCCACCAGCGTGCCGGCGTGCCGCACTGGCGGCCCTGCAAAGCGCCGGCCCATTTCGGCCAGGGCCGGCCACAGCCGCATCAGCTCGGCCCAACCGTCTTCCAGCGTGACGGCGGCGCCGATGCGCAGCTGGCCGTCGGCATGGGCGATGCGCCGAAGCTCGGCCACGTCCCCCAGGTAGATCAGCTCGCCGAGCTCGCGCAATTGCTTGGTGACCCACAGGCCGATGTCCGTGGCACCGGCCAGCAGGCGCGCGTCTGGCTTCGCCTCGAAAAGGCCCGCCAGCGCCGCCAAGGTGCGCGGCGCATGAAAGCGGCCCGGTTCGCTGATCGGTGCATCGGCCTGCAAGGCGCGGAGACGGGCCGCCAAGCCTTCCAGCGGCAACCGCGGGCCCGATGTGTCCAGCATGCGTTCGCCCGCATCGAGGATGGGCCGGTAGCCGGTGCAGCGGCAGAGGTTGCCGCTCAAGGTGTCGGCAAGCTCGGCGCGTGTCGGGCGGGTCTCGCCCTGCGCGTGTCGCTCGTGGCAGGCCGCCAACGAGACAGCAAACCCCGGCGTGCAAAAGCCGCACTGCGAGCCGTGCGTCGCCACCAGGGCACGCTGCGCCGGATGCAGGTCGCCGGCCGACGAGAGATCCTCCACCGTCAGCAGCGCCTTGCCGTCCAGCGTGGGCAGGAAGCGGATGCAGGCGTTCACCGGGCGAAGCGCGAGGCCCGCACTTCGAATCGCCTGGCTTGGCTCGGGCACGTCGCTGGTCAGCTCGGCGACCAGCAACGTGCAGGCGCCGCAATCGCCTTCGGCGCAGCCTTCCTTGCTGCCACAGGCTCGGGCATCCTCCCGCAGCCACTGCAGCACGCTGCGGGTGGGCCGGTCGTTGGCCAGCTCGACGGTCTGGCCGCGAAAGACAAAACGGATCGGGCGGTGGACGCTCATGGCGCGACGGTACTCCGGATGGGGCTCGTTGAGTGCGGGTGAGCACTCCCGGAAAGGTTACTACCGTCGCGGCAACGCATCGACCAGCCGGCCCGCACGAACCCGCTTTCGCTGCGCCAGAATACGAGGCGCTTCCAGGGAACAACCCCGAGCGCGGCAATGAAGGACTGACTTTGATTCAGGGCGGAATGCCATTCAGGGACCCCACGGCAGCCGGGTGGCTGCCGCCGGCGCGCACGGTGCGGGAGCCGTTGGCGAGGCGCGAGCGATGACCGTTCGCCGGGCCCTGCAAGGCAACCTGCTCGATTTCGTCTGCGAGCCGGCGCTGGGCGACCCCGCCAGCCCGGCGGTGCGCTACCGCGCGGGCCATTGGCTGCTGATCGACGAGGCCGGCCGCATCGCCGGCGTGCAGGCCGAGCCGCCCGGGCCGGGCTGGGTACAGGAGCAGCACCCGGGCCGGCTGATTCTCCCGGGCTTCATCGACACCCACGTTCACAGCGCGCAGATCGATGTGCTGGGCGCCTACGGCACCGCGCTGCTCGACTGGTTGAACGACCACACCTTCCCGGCCGAGCAGCGCATGGCCGACCCGGCGCACGCGGCTGCCACCTCGGCGTTGTTCCTCGACGCGCTGCTGTCGCACGGCACGACGGCGGCGATGGTCTTCCCCACGGTGCACAAGGCTTCGGTCGATGCGCTCTTCGGCGCCGCCCAGGAACGTGGCATGCGCCTGATCACCGGCAAGGTGCTGATGGACCGCCATGCCCCCGATCTCCTGCGCGACGATGTGGCCCAGGCCGAACGCGATTGCATCGACCTGATCTCGCGCTGGCACGGCCGGGGCAGGCTCGCGTATGCGGTCACGCCGCGCTTCGCCCCCACCTCCAGCGAGGCGCAGCTGGGGATGGCCGGGGCCCTGCTCGCTGCCACGCCCGGCGCCTACATGCAGACCCATGTGGCTGAGAACCCCGACGAGGTGCGCTGGGTGCAGGCGCTGTTCCCCAGCGCCCGGAGCTACCTCGATGTCTACCACCGCTTCGGCTTGCTCGGCCCCACGGCCATGCTGGCCCACGGCATCTGGCTCGATGTTGACGACCGGGCGCTGCTGCGCGACAGCGGCTCGGCGATCGCCTTCTGCCCGTCGTCCAACCTCTTTCTCGGCAGCGGCCTGTTCGGCTGGGCCGCAGCGCGTGCGGCAGGTGTCGGTGTCACGCTCGCGAGCGACGTGGGCGGCGGGACCAGCCTGTCGATCCCGCGCACCCTGGCCGACGGCTACAAGGTCCAGGCCCTGGCGGGCCAACGTGTCACGGCCTGGGCGCTGCTGCACGGGGCCACCCTCGGTTCGGCCCGCGCGCTGGGCCTGGAAGCCGAGATCGGCAGCCTGGAGCCGGGCCGTGTTGCCGACCTGGTGGTCTGGGACCGCGCGCGGGGGCCCGTGGAAGCACGGAGACAATCTGTGGCCCGGGACTTGCATGATGCGGTCTTCGCCTGGATGACGATGGCCGACGACCGACATGTGGTCAGCACCCGCGTCGCCGGCGTCGAGCGCTACCGCCGTGCCGGAGAACCGGCCGCACCCACCGACACCATCAACCCGCCCTGATGCCCACCGCTCCGCGCCTCGAACTCCGAGGAATCACCAAGCAGTACCCGGCGGTGCGAGCCAACGACAAGGTGTCCCTGCGCGTCGAACCCGGCCAGATCCATGCGGTGCTGGGCGAGAACGGTGCCGGTAAATCCACA
>CAYJEC010000049.1:0-12205 GCA_964369025.1 uncultured Ideonella sp.
GGTGCGGGCTGGGGGAGCCGCCGCTGATCACCGGCGATGCGGTGGGCTCGACGGCGTAGACCTTCAACCCGGGCCAGCGGGCCTTCAGCACCCGTGCGCAGCCGGTGATGTGGCCGCCGGTGCCGACGCCGGTGATGAGTGCATCCAGCCCCTCGGGGAAATCCGCCGCGATCTCCTCGGCGGTGGTGCGCACATGCACCGCGATGTTGGCTGGGTTGTCGAACTGCTGCGGCATCCAGGCGCCGGGGGTTTCGGCCAGCAACTCCTGGGCGCGGGCGATGCTGCCTTTCATGCCCTTCTCGCGCGGGGTCAGCTCGAAGCTCGCGCCGTAGGCCAGCATCAGGCGGCGGCGCTCCACGCTCATGCTGTCGGGCATCACCAGGACCAGCCGGTAGCCCTTCACCGCCGCGACCATGGCCAGGCCGATGCCGGTGTTGCCCGAGGTCGGCTCGATGATGGTGCCGCCTGGTTTCAGCGCACCGCTGCGCTCGGCGTCCTCCACCATGGACAGGGCGATCCGGTCCTTGATCGAGCCACCGGGGTTGCTGCGCTCCGATTTCACCCAGACCTCGTGGCTGGCGCCGAACAGGCGGTTCACACGGATGTGCGGGGTGTTGCCGATGGTGGCGAGAACGTTCGTGGCCTTCATGGGGTTCCTCTGCAAGCTGGCGGGTCCGGGCATCATGCCGCATGGGACAATCCACCGTGTGAAGCAGGCCAGACCGCCGCTGGTGCAAGCATCGAAAGGTGGCACTGGAGGAAGGTCCGGACTGCACAGGGCAGCGTAGCGGGTAACGCCCGTCCACCGCGAGGTGCGGATCAGAGCCACAGAGACGAGTCGGTTCGGGGCAAGGCCCCGAACCGGGTGAAACGCGGCAATCTCTACGCGCAGCAACACCAAATAGGCCGGCATTGAAGCGGCTCGCTGAGCCGGCGGGTAGGTGGCATCGAGCCAGGCGGGCAACCGCCCGGCCCAGAGGAATGGCGGTCACAGCGCGAGGCCCGCAAGGGCAGAGCGCTGCACAGAATCCGGCCTATCGGCTTGCTTCACACTTATTTCGACCTGACGATCCAGAACGCATGAACCCGGAAGCCTCCAAAGCCTGGCGCGGCCCGCGCTGGGGCCTTGCCGCCTTGCTGGCCTGCCTGGGCATGCTGGGCCCGTTCTCGATCGACACCTATCTGCCCGCTTTCACCGGCATCGCGGCGTCTCTGGGCGCATCACCAGTCGAGATGCAGCAGACGCTGTCGGCGTACCTGCTGGGATTTGCGGTGATGAACCTGTTTCACGGCGCCCTGGCCGACAGCTTCGGCCGCCGGCCGGTGGTGCTGGCGGGCGTGGCGGTGTTCACCCTGGCCTCGGTGGGCTGCGCGCTGAGCCAGTCGATCGGCGCTCTGGTGGCCTTCCGTGCGGTGCAGGGCATGTCTGCCGGCGCCGGCATGGTGGTGTCGCGGGCGGTGATCCGCGACCTGTTCCCGCCTTCGGAGGCCCAGCGGGTGATGTCGCAGGTGACGATCTATTTCGGGGTCGCCCCTGCCATTGCCCCCATCGTTGGCGGCTTCCTGTTCGTCCACGCCGACTGGCACTCGATCTTCTGGTTCCTGGCCGGCGTGGGCCTGTTGCTCTGGCTGACCATGTGGTGGCAACTGCCCGAGACCTTGCACCCCAGCCAGGTACAGCCCTTCAGTACCGGGCACCTGATGAGCGGCTACTGGCAAATGGCCTCCAGTGCACGCTTCATTGCCCTGGCCTTCGCCTCGGGCGTGCCCTTCAACGGCATGTTCCTCTACGTGCTGTCGGCGCCGGTGTTCCTGGGCGACATCCTGCACCTGGGGCCGACCCAGTTCTACTGGTTCTTCCTGTCGACCATAGCCGGCATCATGGCCGGCGCCTGGTGGTCCGGCCGGCTGGCGGGCAAGATCCGGCCCCAACGCCAGATCCGGCGCGGTTTCCAGATCATGACGGTGGTGTCGCTGCTCAACGTCGCCATGAACTTGCTGTTCCCGCCGCATCCGGCCTGGGCGATCCCGCTGATCGCTGTTTTCGCCTTCGGCTGGGCGCTGATGGTGCCGGTGGTCACCCTGCTCCTGCTCGACCAGGTGCCGGATCGGCGCGGCATGGCGTCGTCCTTGCAGGCCTGCATCGGCAGTGCGGCCAACGCGCTGGTGGCCGGGGCCATTGCCCCGCTGGTGATGCATTCCGCACCGGCGCTGGCGATCGCCTCGCTGCTGATGATGGGCATCGGGGTGCTGGCCTGGTGGTGGGTCCGCCCGCGCTTGGCGCTCTGACCGATTCAAGGATCGTCGGCAGCGGCCGATATCCAGGCGACGACCCGGCACGAGAGCCGGGTTCGCGTGGAGATGCCATGTCGATCAAAGCTGCCCCGTACTTCTGCCTGACCCATTTGGCACTGGTTGCCGCCTGCTTGCTGAGCCCGGTGGCTCAGGCCGCTGGCGCCCATGCTGCCGAGGCCAAGCCTGCACCTGCCGCCAAGGCTGCGCCGCCTGAAAGCGCCATGGATCAGCTCCGTCAGAAGCTGGCCGAGCGTCTGGGCGCACAGCGGGCCGCTGATGCGAACACCCCCAATGTGATGCGCGTGGCCAATCGGGGCGAAGCGCCCGCGGCCGCGGCTGCAGCCGGCCATGCCGCCCCGGGCAACGTGGCGGCGCACTCGAGGGTGGCGGCCGCCCGTGCAGCCGCGCCGGCCGCGCTTCGGCCCGAGGCCCATGGCCATGAGGGCCATTGGGACTACGAGGGCGAGAACGGCCCCGAATCCTGGGGCAAGATGAAGGCCGAGTTCAACAAGTGTTCGACCGGCCAGCGCCAGAGCCCGATCGACATCCGCGGCGGCATCGCCGTGCAGCTCGAACCGATCCAGTTCGACTACCGCGCCACCGGCTTCTCGGTGATCGACAACGGCCACACGGTGCAGGTGAACCTGCCCTCGGGCAACGCCATCACGGTGCTCGGTCGCCGCTACGAGTTGCTGCAGTTCCATTTCCACCGGCCCTCCGAAGAGCGCATCAACGGCCGCCAGTTCGACATGGTGGCCCACCTGGTGCACAAGGATGCCGAGGGTCGCCTGGCCGTGGTGGCCGTGCTGCTGGACCGTGGCAGTGCACAGCCTCTGGTGCAGGCCGTCTGGAACTCGTTGCCGCTGGAAAAGGGCGAGGCTCAGGCCTCGCCGGTGCCGATCGACCTGAACCACCTGCTGCCCGAGGACCGGCGCTACTACACGTACATGGGCTCGCTCACCACGCCGCCGTGCAGCGAAGGTGTGCTGTGGATGGTGATGAAGCAGCCTGTCCAACTCTCGAGCGACCAGATCAACATCTTCGCCAAGCTGTATCCAATGAACGCGCGACCGGTGCAAAGTGCCTCGGGCCGGCTCATCAAGGAATCGAACTGAAGTAGTGCCTGACCCCAGTTAAGATGGGGGCACGCAGGGAGACCACAGCGCCGGCGTGCGGGGCCTGCGCCCGTGCCGGCTACCCACACCGGGGTTTGCGCGTGGCCGAATTGACTCCCCCAGCCCCCACTGCGACCGTCCTGTTCGAGAACCTCGCCGATGCGGTCTACGTGCTGGATCCCGAGACCTCGAACATCGTGTGGGGCAACCGCAGGGCCTGGGAGAGCCTGGGCCTGACGGCGGCACAGGTGCTGGACCACAGTGTCCTGAGCCTGCAGATGGATGTCGCAGGCTCACCCCATTGGGACTCGATTGCGGCTGTCATCCGAAGCTCGCCCTGTTTCACCTTTGTCGGGCGCCACCGGCACGCTCTAGGGCACGAGGTCGCGGTCGAGGTCAACACGACGCGGTTCTTCGACCAGGGCCGCGAGTACTTTCTGTCGGTGGCCCGAGACATCACGCGCCGGCTGGCGATGGAAGTCGGCCTGAAACAGCGCGAAAGCCAGCTCTGGTTCGCGCTCAACGAGGCAACCGACGGGCTGTGGGACTGGGACGTGGTGACCGGCGAGGTCTACTTCAGCCCGCAGCTCAAGCGGATGCTGGGATACGGGCCGGACGAGATGCCGCCGATCCTGAACACCTGGAGCAACAACATCCATGCCGACGACGCGGCCCGGGTGATGTCCCTGCTGAAAGATCACCTGGAGGGGCGGCGTGCGCGCTATGAAGCCGAGTACCGCCTGCGCAATCGCAACGGCAGCTACCTGTGGGTGCTCGATCGCGGCCGGGTTTTCGAGCGCGACGCCGCAGGAGCGCCAACGCGTGTCGTCGGCATGGTCCAGGATGTCACCCAGGAACGCGAAGCCCGGGAGGCGCTGCGCCGCAGCGAGGAGGAGCAGCGCACGCTGATTGCGGCGCTGCCTGATGTCGTGATGCGCCTGGATCGCCAG
This sequence comes from uncultured Ideonella sp., assembly GCA_964369025.1. Taxonomy (GTDB): domain Bacteria; phylum Pseudomonadota; class Gammaproteobacteria; order Burkholderiales; family Burkholderiaceae_C; genus Ideonella. The sequence continues at coordinate 4,361 of CAYJEC010000049.1, forward strand.
GGGCGCCACCTGTTTGTTTCCGAGAACGTCGCGTCGATCGTGCCCATGTCCACCGCAGACATCATCGGCCGGACGCACCGCGAACTGGGCTTCCCCGAGGATCTTTGCCACACCTGGGACGAAGCGATTCAAGGCGTCTTCGACACCGGCGTGGTGCACGAGTCCGAGTTTGAGCTGGATTTCGGCGGCGGCAACGAAGCGCGCACCATCAGTTGGCGGGTCGTGCCCGACAGTGAGCAGGGCTCGGATGTGCGCACCGTGCTCGTGGTTTGCAGGGACGTGACGAGGCGAAAACGAGCAGAGGCTGAACTGCAGCGCCACCGCAACCACCTCGAAGATCTCGTGGCGGAACGGACGGCGGCGCTGTCGGAGGCCAAGGCAGCGGCCGAAGCTGCCACCCGGGCCAAGAGCCGATTCCTGGCCCACATGAGCCACGAGCTGCGCACTCCGCTGAGCGCCATCGTCGGCATGACCGACCTCGCGCGCCGGACGGCGGCGGATCCGATGGTCGATGAACAACTCGGCAAAGTCGAGCAGGCCTCGCACCACCTGCTCAACCTCATCAATGACATTCTCGATCTGTCCAAGATCGAGGCTGAACGGATGGTGCTGGAGCAGGTGGGGTTCCAGCTTGCCAAGGTATTCGACAGCCTGGGATCCCTGGTTGGGTATCGCGCGCGGGACAAAGGGCTCGAATTCGGGGTCGATATCTCGCCCGAGCTGGCGGCGCGCATGGTGGTCGGCGATCCACTTCGGCTGAAGCAGGTGGTTCTCAATCTGGTCGACAACGCCGTCAAGTTCACCGAACGCGGGCGGATCGATGTCCGGGTGTCGTCAACGCAAACCGCTGACACGCTGCTGCTCCACGTGGCGGTGCGCGACAGTGGCATCGGCGTGGCGGAGGCCGACCGTCAGCGCCTCTTCGCGTCGTTTGAACAGGCTGACAACTCGACCACCCGGCGCTACGGCGGCACCGGGTTGGGCCTGGCGATCAGCCTGCAACTGGTGCGCATGATGGGCGGCACCCTCGACGTGGACAGCGAACCGGGCCGCGGCAGCACCTTCTGGTTCGAGGTGCCGCTGCGCCTGGGAGATGAGGCCAGCGAGGACAGCCAATCCGCACAAACTGAGAGGGTGTGCGGGGCACTGAAGAGCCGGCATGCCGGGCGCCTGGTGCTGGTGGCCGAGGACGATCCGGTGAGCCGCGAGATCTCGGTGGCGATGCTCGAACACGCCGGCCTGGTGGTGCAACTGGCCTGCGACGGGGAAGAGGCCGTCGCGATGGCATCGGCGCAGCGCTATGCCCTGATCCTCATGGACATGCAGATGCCCCGCCTCAGCGGCCTGGAGGCGTCGCGGAAGATTCGTGAGCTTGGCCCCAACCGCGATGTCCCCATCATGGCGTTGACCGCCAATGCCTTCGAGGACGACAGGCGCCGTTGTCTGGATGCCGGGATGAACGACCACCTGTCGAAGCCTGTTCAGGCGCGCCGGCTCTACGAGAAGCTGATGTCGGTTTGGTCCGACTTGGCTTGAACGGCTCGTCGAACTGCCCCAAGGCGCGCGGCCGAGGCACGCCACAGCGCAAGCAGCCCAGGTTGGCACTACTCAGGCTTCACTTTGAGAGTTGCCTGCAAGTCCTTATTTATGAACGATTTTCCACAATCGAAGCTTGATATTTATCGCCTAAGTGACTGATTTCATTATCTTTTTCTGAGATTCCGATTGACCCCGTCTGCGCCCGTGAGATAAAGTGGGGAAAAGTGCAGCTTAGTGGGTCAATGTGTCTGAATTTGTGTTCCAGGGTGAATCAGCGCTGACGCTGGACGGAAAGGGCCGGGTCACCGTGCCCGCCCGCTTCCGCGACGCGTTGGCCGCCCTGTGCGCAGGCCAGATGACGCTGACCAAGAGCCCATCGCGCTGCCTGCTGCTCTTCCCGCGCCCGGCCTGGGTGGAGTTCCGCGCCAAGCTGCTGGCTTTGCCGATGGATGCCGACAACTTTCGCCGCCTCTACCTGGGCAGCGCGATGGATGTCGAGATCGACAGCGGCTCGCGCGTCCTGCTCTCGCCCGAGCTACGCGGCTGGGCTCAGCTCGACAAGGAACTGATGCTTGTCGGCATGGGCGGGCGCATGGAAATCTGGGATCGCGATCGCTACCTCGCCAACGAGGAGGCCACGCTGGCCCAGCCGATGCCCGACGCACTGCGCCATCTGGTCATCTAGGGCCATGGGCTTCGAGCACACGACGGTCTTGTTGAACGAGGCGATCGACGCCTTGGTGACCGATCCTGCCGGCCTCTACGTGGACGGCACCTTCGGCCGAGGCGGCCACTCGCGTGCGCTGCTGGCGCGGCTGGAGCCGGCCGGCAGGCTGATCGCTTTCGACAAGGATCCGGAGGCCATCGCCGCCGCGCTCGACGACCCGCGCTTCACCATCTGCCATGCCAGCTTCGCTGCGATGCGCGCTGAGCTGGCCGCGCGTGGCATCGAGCGTGTCGATGGCGTGCTGCTGGATCTGGGCATCAGCTCGCCGCAGATCGACAACCCCGCCCGCGGCTTCAGCTTCCGTTTCGACGGCCCGCTGGACATGCGCATGGACCCGACCCGTGGCGAGAGCGCCGCGGATTTTCTGGCTCGAGCCGACGAGCGCCTCATTGCACAGGTGGTACGCGACTATGGGGAAGAACGGTTTGCTGCATCGATTTCAAAGGCGATTGTTGCTCGCAGGGAGGGCGGGAACCCTGTTCGAACCACTGCCGAGCTGGCCGAGCTCGTGGCTCGCTCGGTCAAGTCCCGCGAGCCGGGCCAGGACCCTGCAACGCGCACATTTCAGGCTCTTCGGATTTTCGTCAACGCCGAGCTTGAAGAGCTCGAGCAGGGGCTGACGGCGGCGCTGGCGCTGCTGGCTCCGGGCGGCCGCCTGGTGGTGATCAGTTTCCACTCGCTGGAAGACCGCATCGTCAAGACCTTCATCGCCGGCGAGAGCCGCGCCGAGGTGGATCGCCGCGCGCCATTTGCGCCGCCCCGCCGGCCGCTGCGGCTGCGCGCCGTCGCCCGCATCAAGCCGGACGTCGGCGAGGTGCGAGCCAACCCGCGCTCGCGTTCTGCGGTGCTGCGCGTGGCTGAGCGGCTGGACGACGGAGGCGGCCTGTGACCCGGTTTTCGATCGTCCTGCTCGTCGCGCTGGTGCTGAGCGGTCTGTATCTGGTCAAGACCAGCTACGAGTCGCGCCGCCTCTTCGTCGAGCTGGAGCGCGCCAAGGCCGAGGAGGCGCAGCTCACCGCCGATGCCAAGCGCCTGGACGCCGAGCGGCGCACCGAGGCCACCCACCTGAAGGTCGAACGCACCGCGCGCGACAAGCTGGCCATGCGCCTCGCCTCGCCCGAGGTGACCGTCTACGTGTCCGATTCCCGGGCCTCTGGGGCATCGCGATGAGTTGGCTCAAGCGCAACACGCCGGCCGGCAACCACTCGGTGCGCGGCGTCAACTACTCGACCAGCCCGCTGCTGGCGTCGAAGACGCCGCCCTCGCGCAGCCGATTGCTGGTGATGCTGGTGGGGGTGGGATTCGTCGCGCTGGCCGGCCGTGCCTTGTATGTGCAGGTCATCGAAAGCGATTTCTTCCAGAAGAAGGGCGAGGAACGCTACGCCTCGACCATGCAGTTGCCCGCCAGTCGTGGCCGCATCGTCGATCGCAATGGCCAGATCCTGGCCATCAGCGTGAACGCGCCGACGATCTCGATGAACCCGCAACAGTTCAAGGCCGGCGACGACCAGAAGCGGGCCCTGGTCTCCCTGCTGCGCATGCCGCTGAAGGAGTTCGATGCCAAGTTGTCCGACGGGGGTGCCTACACGGTGCTCCGCCGCCAGATCGACGATGGCGTCGCACAGCAGATCCGCGCGTTGAAGGTCAAGGGGGTCACCCTCGAGCCCGGCTACATCCGCCGCTACCCCGAGAACGAGGCGGCTGCCCATGTGGTGGGCTTCACCGACGTCGAGGACCGTGGGCAGGAGGGGATCGAGCTGACCTTTCAGCGCCAGCTCCAGGGCCAAGGCGGTTCGCGGGGCGTGGTGAAGGACCGGCTGGGCCGGGTGGTCGAAGAACTCGGCGAGCCCGTCGACCCACGCGACGGCCGCGACGTGCAGCTGACCATCGATTCCAAGGTCCAGGCGTTGGCCTACCAGCGTATCCGCGATGCCGTGCAGCAGCACAAGGCCAAGGCCGGCAGCGTGGTCGTGCTGGATGCCCAGAGCGGCGAGATCCTGGCCCTGGCCAACTACCCCAGCTACCTGCCTGGTGAGCGCCGCAACCTGACTGGTGCGCAACTGCGCAACCGGGCGATCACCGACGTCTTCGAGCCGGGTTCCACCGTCAAACCGTTCATCGCCTCGCTGGTGCTGGAGAAGGGCCTGGTCAAGCCGACCACCGTGATGGACACGCACCCGTTCAAGGTCGGCCCGCTGCTGGTCAACGACGGTTCGCACGGGCATGACTCGATGACCATGGCCCAAGTGATCCAGAAGTCCAGCAACGTCGGCACGGTCAAGCTGGCACAGAAGCTCGAGAACAGGGAGATGGGCGAAATGCTCGCCTCGCTCGGCTTCGGTGCCAAGCCGCAGATCGGCTTCCCCGGTGCCGCCACCGGCCGCCTGCGGCCGTGGAAGACCTGGAAGCCGGTCGAGAAGGCCACCATGAGCTACGGCTACGGCCTGTCGGCGTCGCTGCTTCAGATTGCCCGCGCCTACACCGCCATTGCCCGCGACGGCGAGCTCGCGCCGCTGACGCTCATCAAGGGCGAAGCAGCGCTGCCTGGCGTGCGCGTGTTCGAGCCCGAGACCGCACGCACGATGCGCGAGCTCCTGCGCGGCACGGTCAGCGCCGATGGCACCGCACCGTTGGCCCAACCGCTCGGCTACTCCGCCGGGGGCAAGACCGGCACCGCCGAAAAGCAGGAAGGCCGAGGCTACAACAGCGACAAGCACCGCGCCTGGTTCACCGGCATCGCTCCGATCGACAACCCGCGCGTGGTGGTGGCGGTGATGGTTGACGAGCCCAGCGGTGTCTACTTCGGCGGCCTCGTCGCAGCGCCGGTCTTCAAGACGGTGGTCGAGCAGACTCTGCGCACGATGGGCGTGCAACCTGATCTGGAAATCAAGGCGCCCGTGCTGACGGCTAAACCAGCCCTCGCGCCGGCCAGGCCGATGGCCGTGGCGCAGTTGAACGACGCGTCGCCGATCAAGGCGCGGAACTGACATGCCACTCACCCGCCTCAAGAGCCCTGACGCCGCTGCCCGGTGGCTCAGTTCCTGGGTCACCGGCGCGCTGCGCACCGACAGCCGCCAGGTCCGACCAGGCGACGCCTTCATCGCCTGGCCCGGCTACGCCAGTGATGGGCGGCAGTATGTGGCTGCTGCGCTGGACGCCGGTGCCTCGACCTGCCTGGTCGAGGACGAGGGCGTCGAGGCCTTTGGATTCGAGGATGCCCGCGTCGCCACATTGCCCCAGCTGAAGGCCGCCACCGGCCTGATCGCCAACGCCTACTACCGCCAACCCAGCGGCGCGCTGCAGGTTGTGGCCACCACGGGGACCAACGGCAAGACCTCGACCGCCTGGTGGACGGCGCAATGCCTGACCCAGCTCGGCACCCGCTGCGGCGTGGTCGGTACGCTGGGTATCGGCGAGCCGCCAGTGCCAGGCCAAGTCGAGGCCAAGATCGAGTTCACCGGCCTGACCACGCCCGATCCGGTGTTGCTGCAAGCGGGCTTCCGGCACATGGTGGACCAGGGTTTTGGCGCCTGCGCCATCGAGGCCTCGTCGATCGGCATCGTCGAGCAGCGACTGGCCGGCACGGCGATCGAGGTGGTGCTGTTCACCAACTTCACCCGCGACCACCTCGACTACCACGGCAGCATGGAGGCCTATTGGGCCGCCAAGCGCGATCTGTTCGGCTGGCCTGGCCTGCGCGCCGCGGTGATCAACGTCGACGACCCGCAGGGCGCAGCGCTGATCGCCGAACTCGCGGGCAAGGGCCTGGACCTGTGGACCGTCTCGGTGCAGGACGAGGCGCGGCTGCGCGCCGAGGGCGTGGCCTATCGCGACGGCGGCCTGGCCTTCGACGTGGTCGAGGGCCTGGAGCGCGCGCCGGTGGCCAGTGGCCTCATCGGCGACTACAACGTCAGCAACCTGCTGGTCGTGATGGGCGGGCTGCGTGCGCTGGGCGTGCCGCTGGCGGCCGCCGCGCGAGTCGCCCAAGGTGTGACACCGGTGCCGGGCCGCATGCAACGGGTCTCCGCCACAGCGGCCGGCCCCGAGGTGGTGGTGGACTATGCCCACACGCCCGATGCACTGGAGAAGGCTGTCGCCGCGCTGCGCCCGCTGGCGCGGGCACGGGGTGGCCAGCTCTGGTGCCTGTTCGGCTGCGGTGGCAACCGCGATGCCAGCAAGCGCCCGCTGATGGGCGAGATCGCCGCCCGCCTCGCCGACCGGGTGGTGGTGACCAGCGACAACCCGCGCCGCGAAAACGCCCACGCCATCCTCGATCAGATCGTCACCGGCGTCCCGCATGCGGCGGCGATCTCCAAGTTGCAGGTCGAGGGCGATCGCCGCCTGGCCATTCTGCAGACGGTGGCTGCTGCGGCCGCGAACGACGTCATCCTGATCGCTGGCAAGGGCCATGAGGACTACCAGGAGATCGACGGTGTCAAGCACCCGTTCTCCGACATCGTGGAATCCGCTGCTGCGCTGGCCGCGAGGAGCCGCGCATGAGGCCGACGTTGGCCCAGGCCCAGGCCATGCTGCCCGGCTCCGTGCTGGTCGGCGATGGGGCCATGGCCTTCGAGCGCGTGCACACCGACACACGCACCCTGCGAACGGGCGATCTGTTCGTCGCGCTGCGCGGCGAGCGCTTCGATGCACATGACTTCCTGCCCGCAGCGAAGCAGGCCGGCGCGGTGGCAGCCCTGGCGTCGAAGGGCATCGCCGAAGCAGGGCTGGCCGGGTTGCAGGTGGCTTACCCGCTGGCTGCGCTGCAGGCGTTGGCCACGGCATGGCGCGTGCGCCACCCGTTGCCGCTGATCGCGGTCACCGGCAGCAACGGCAAGACCACGGTCACCCAGATGATCGCCAGCATCCTGCGTGCGGCACACGGCGAATTCGCGCTGGCCACCGAAGGAAACCTGAACAACCACATCGGCGTGCCGTTGACCGTGCTGCGCCTGGCCGGCCACCGCGTGGCGGTGGTCGAACTGGGCATGAACCACCCGGGCGAGATCGCCGAGCTGGCGGCCATCGCCCAGCCTACCGTCGCCCTGGTCAACAACGCGCAGCGTGAGCACCAGGAATTCATGCACACGGTGGAGGCCGTGGCGCGCGAGAACGGTGCGGCCATTGCGGCACTGCCGCCCAGCGGCGCGGCGGTGTTCCCGGCCGACGACGAGTACACGCCGGTCTGGCGGGAACAGGCCGGCACGCGCCGCTGCTGGACCTTCGCGCTGGACGCCGCCGCCGATGTCACCGCCACCGCGGATTGGCAGGTGGATCACTGGCAGGTGGCCCTGAAGACACCCGTCGGCGCGGCCACGTTGGCCCTGCGCATTGCTGGCCGGCACAACGTGAAGAATGCGCTGGCTGCCACGGCCGCAGCCCTCGCAGCCGGCGTCTCGATCGACGCCATCGTGCGCGGGCTCGAAGCTTTCGAGCCCGTCAAGGGCCGCTCGCAGGTCAGGCCGCTGCAGGTCGCTGGCCGGCCGCGCACCCTGATCGACGACAGCTACAACGCCAACCCGGATTCGGTGCGTGCCGCGATTGACGTGCTGGCCGCACTGCCCGCACCACGCTGGCTCCTG
>CAYJEC010000050.1:0-12182 GCA_964369025.1 uncultured Ideonella sp.
CCTGGACCACGACCGTGCCAGCCGCGCCGCCGGTCAGAAGATCGCCTGTGACACCCTGGTGCTGTGGGGCGAGCGCGGCGTGGTGCACCGCATGTTCAAGCCGATGGATCTTTGGCAGGCCCAGTGCGCCGGGCAGGTGACCGGCCGGCTGATGCCGGCGGGTCACTTCATCCCGGAAGAGTGCCCCCAGGAGACGGCGCTGGCACTGGCCGATTGGTTTTCGACCACCTGAGTGCGGCATCGCGTTTGCTGCAGTGCACAATCGAGCCCAAGGCGCCTTCCGGCGCCACCACTTCCTTGGCTACGGAGCGTGCCCACCATGCGTCATGTCGTGTTCAACCAGAAAGGCGGCGTCGGCAAGTCGACGATCACCTGCAACCTTGCCGCCATTGGCGCCAGCTTGGGCCAGCGCACGCTGGTGGTCGATCTGGACCCGCAGGGCAACTCGACCCGCTACCTGCTGGGCGCGGGTGCGGACGACGCCGGCCCCGGTGTGGCCGAATTCTTTGACCAGACGTTGAAGTTCAGCGTGCGCTCGCACGCGACCACCGAGTACATCGTCGAGAGCCCGTTCGACCGCCTGCACGTGATGCCCTCCAGCCCGGCACTGGAGGAGATGCACAGCAAGCTTGAATCGCGCTACAAGATCTACAAGCTGCGCGACGCGCTGGCCGCGCTGGAAAGCGAGTACGACGCGATCTGGATCGACACGCCTCCCGCGCTGAACTTCTACACCCGCTCGGCCTTGATCGCCGCAGAGGGCTGCCTGATCCCGTTCGATTGCGACGATTTCTCACGCCGCGCGCTCTATGCGCTTCTGGAGAACGTGCAGGAGATCCAGGCCGACCACAACCCGGGCCTGAAAATCGAGGGCATCGTGGTGAACCAGTTCCAGCCGCGAGCCAACCTGCCGCAGCGCACCGTGCAGGAACTGGTGGACGAGGGCCTGCCGGTGCTGCAGCCCTACCTGGGGGCCAGCGTCAAGATCAAGGAGTCGCACGAGCGCGCCTTGCCGATGATCCACCTGGATGCCCGCCACAAGCTCACGCAGGAGTTCGTGGCCTTGCATGCGGCGCTGCAACCTGCTCCAGCCAAGAAGCGCAGCGCCAAGGCAGCCTGATCGGGTGTGGGCGCCGGGGCGATAGCATCGCCCCATGCACATCGAAATCGAACCCGGAATCCGCCTTTTCGTCGACGTGGACGGCTTCGGCTGCGTGCCGGACGGCCCGCGCATGCGCGACAAGCCCACGTTGCTGCTGATGCACGGTGGGCCAGGCTTCGACCACAGCAGCTTCAAACCTGCCTTCTCGCAGCTGACCGACATCGCGCAGATCGTCACCTGGGATCACCGTGGCCATGGCCGCAGCGACCCGAGGCCGACGAGCGAGTGGCTGCTGGACATCTGGGCCGACGATGTGGTCCGCCTGTGCAAAGCGCTGGGCATCGAGCGGCCCATTGTGCTGGGCCAATCCTTTGGAGGATTCGTGGCCCAGCGCTACCTGGCGCGCCACCCTGGGCACCCGGCCAAGGTGATCCTGTCCTCCACATCGCCTGCCCTGAACCTGGGGCGCAAGCTACCGATGTTCGAGTTGCTGGGCGGCTCGGCTGCGAGGGACCTGGCTGAGAGGTTCTGGAACACGCCGGACGAGGCCACCACCGCCGCCTACCTGCGCGACGTGCTGCCGCTCTACAACACCCAGCCGGCGCCCAACGGTGACGCGCGCGCCCGCGCCATCCACCGGCTGGAGATCCTGCGCCACTTCGTGGCCGGCGAGATGCAGGCCATGAACCTGCTGCCCGGCCTGGCCGCCGCGCGCTGCCCTGTGTTGGTGATGGCCGGCCGCCACGACCCGGTCTGCCCGCTCGCGGATGCACAGGACATCGCCGCCGCGCTGCCGCCCGGGCTGGGCCAGTTGTTGTGCTTCGACGGCTCGGGCCACGGTGCCTGGCGCGACGAGCCCGAATCGGCCTTTGCTGCACTGCGGCATTTCATTCAGGCCTGATCCAAAGTTTGGCGATACTGCGGGTTCCTGACTCACCCCATTCCAAAGCCATGCACACCAAGTCCTGCCTCGACCATGCGGATGTCGAGAAGATCCTCCACGCGTCCCGCGCACTCGCCTGGACACACCACTGGCCGGTATCGATCGCTGTCGTCGACGATGGTGGCCACCTGCTGGGCCTGTTCAGGCTGGACGGCGCCCCGGCGATGAGCGCCGAGATGGCCACCGCCAAGGCGCGCACCGCTGCGCTGGGCAAGCGCGAATCGAAGCTCTACGAAGAGATGATCAATCAGGGCCGCACAGCATTCCTGAGTGCGCCGGGCCTGGCCGGCCTGCTGGAAGGCGGCGTGCCCATCCTGGTGGACGGCCACCTCGTCGGCGCCGTGGGTGTCAGCGGCGTCAAATCCAGCGAGGACGCGCAGGTCGCGCGCGCCGGCGTGGCCTCGGTGGCCGGAACCTGACATCTCTGGTGCCGGGAGGCACCTGACTGCATGGCCACTTGAGCGCCCTTTACCAAGAGCCGCCGCCGCCGATAACCGAAGACCGAGGTTTGACGGACGAGAGCTCACCATGCCGACCCTGGCCCCCGCGCCCCCCATGGCCGCCGCTGTCAGCGCCGAGCTCGACCAGGCGGTTAGTCAGGGGCCATTGCGGTCATTGGTGATCCCGCCCTGCCCGGCCCTGCTGGTGCGCATGCAGGCGGTGCTGGATCAGCCGGAGCCGGACCTGGCCGAGGTCGCGCGCATCGCCTCTTGCGACGTGGCCATGTCCGCTGCGCTGCTGCGCAGTGCCAACTCGGCGTTGTACGGCAATGGCATACCGGTGCACACCGTCGGCCAGGCGATGAACCGCCTGGGCCTGGCCCAGACAGCGGCAGAAATGACCAGCTATCTGGTGCGCCGCGCGATCCCGGTCAACAGCCCGCACCTGAAGCGTTTCTGGGAGCGCGGCAGCAAGCGTGCGCTGACCATGGGCTACCTGGCGCGCCGGCTTCCGGGCGTGTCGCCGGATGTGGCCCACACCTGTGGCCTGTTCTCACACGTTGGCATGCCGGTGATGCTGCAGAGCCTCAAGGGCTACTCGGGCACCCTCGTCGAGGCCAACGCGAGACTGGACCGCCCTTTCATCGGCACGGAGAACGCCAACCACCGGACGGACCATGCGGTGGTTGGGGCCCTGGTCGCGAGGGTCTGGAACCTCGGGCCCACGGTGATGACGGCGATCCGCCGCCACCACGACCTGGACATGGTGGGCGAGCGCGGCACCGACACCGACGTGCACAACCTGGTCGCCGCGTTGCACGTGGCCGAGCACCTGGTGCGGTTGAACGAGGGCCTGGAGGCGGATTCAGACTGGACGCGATACGGCGCCCGTTCGCTCGATTGGCTGGACGCGTCCCAGGACGACCTGGCCGACTGGGACCACGACCTGCGCGACCTGTTCGACATTGACTGAGCCGGCTCAATCCACCGCGAGCACGCTGCGCACCAGCGCCGGGTCGTTGACGGTGCGCAGGCGCTGGTAAAGCATCTCGGCCTCAGGAAAGCGGCGGCGCAGAAAGTTGAGCCACTGCTTCACCCGCCCTGCGCGGTGGCGTGCAGCGACATGCCGCTCGGTGCCTTCCCAAAACGAGCGCACGAGGGGATGCAGCCGCGCCCACGGCATCGGCTGGCCGGCGGCTTGCCCGCCACACGCCTGCCGCAATGCCATCGCCAGGCCGGGGTCGGCGACCATGCCACGGCCCAGCATCAGGTCATCGCAGCCGCTCACGGCCAGGCAGCGCAGCGCGTCATCCACTGTCCAGACCTCGCCGTTGGCAACCACCCGCACCTTGACCACGGCGCGCACATGCGCCACCCGCTCCCAGTAGGCGGGCGGGCGGTAGCCGTCGCGCTTGGTACGTGCATGGACGACGATTTCATCGGCACCCCCCTCGGCCAGTGCAATCGCGCACTCCTCGGCGCGGGCATCGCTCTCGTTGCCCAGCCGCATCTTGGCCGAAACCGGCAGGCCGGCGGGCACCGCCCGGCGCACTGCCGTGAGGATGCGCCACAGCAGTTCCGGGTCGTCCAGCAGGGTGGCGCCGCCGCCATGGCGGTTGACCACCTTGGCCGGACAGCCGAAGTTCAGGTCCACGCCGGTCGGCCCGAGCGACGCCAGGCGCGCCGCGTTGTCGGCCAGACAGGCTGGGTCGGAGCCCAGCAGCTGTCCGCGCACTGGCACGCCGGCTGGCGTCAAGCCGCCGTTCGCCAGTTCGGGCACGATGCGGCGGAACACCCGCTCGGGCAGCAGCATGTCGGTGACGCGGATGAACTCGCTCACGCAACGGTCAATGCCGCCGGCGCGGGTGAGCGCATCGCGCAACAGGTGATCCAAGAGGCCCTCCATCGGGGCCAGCAGCAATCTCATCCCCGCACGATACCCGCCCCAGGCGCCGCCCCGGATTGACCTGGCCATGGCCCTGCGCGACGATGCCTTCATGCCACCGACCGTTTCTGCCCCGCCGGCCGCCGAAGGCCGCCCCTGGCGCGACCCACGCCGGCACCTTTGGCTGTTGAGCCCGTTCTTCGCGGTCGGAGCAGCCTGGCACCTGGTCAACTTCGCACGCACGGGGCACGAGTTCTGGCTCTGGTTGTTGCCCGCGGTGATGTACGGCGTGATCCCGCTGGTCGACGCCGCGCTGGGGCCCGATCGCCGGAACCCACCCGAGGCCGCGTTGAAGCATCTGGAGGCCGACAACTACTACCGCGCCGTGGTGGTGGCCTTCGTCCCGTTCCAGTTTGCCGCCACGGTGATCGGTGCCTGGTTGGCGGCAAGCCATGACCTGTCGGTCACTGGCTGGGTCGGCCTGGTGCTCACCGTGGGCGGGATCAATGGCGTGGCCATCAACACCGCACACGAGTTGGGGCACAAGCGGCCGCGCTGGGAGCGTTGGCTCTCGCGCATCGCGCTCGCGCCGGTGGCCTACGGGCACTTTTATGTGGAGCACAACCGCGGGCACCACCTGCGGGTGGCGACGCCGGAAGACCCGGCCAGTGCCCGGATGGGCGAGAGCTTCTGGGAATTCCTGCCGCGCACCATGTGGGGCAGCGTGCGCTCTGCCTGGGATATCGAGGCGGCCCGGCTACGCGCACGCGGCCTGCCGACCTGGCACGGGCATAACGAGCTGCTTCAGGCTTGGGCGATGACGGCGGTGTTCTATGCCGCGTTGATGGCTGCCTTCGGCCCCCTTGTCCTGCTGTTCCTGCTGGTGCAGGCCTTCTACGGCGCTTCGCTGTTGGAGGTGGTGAACTACATCGAGCACTACGGTCTGCTGCGTTCGCTGCGGCCCGACGGCCGCCGTGAGCCGTGCGACCCGCGCCACTCGTGGAACTCCAGTCACGTGCTGTCGAACCTGTTCCTCTACCAGTTGCAACGCCACAGCGATCACCACGCCCATCCGGGACGGCGCTATCAGGCGCTGCGGCACTTCGAGGAAAGCCCGCAATTGCCCTCGGGTTACGCCGCCATGCTGCTGCTGGCCTATGTGCCCGCGTTGTGGTTCAGGGTGATGGACCCCAAAGTGCTGGCGCACTATGGCGGCGAGGTGCGCCGCGCCAATCTGCACCCGCCCCGCCGGGAGGTGCTGCTGGCCAGGTACTCAGCCGTGCCCCGGCCCGCCGGTGGTCAGTGTGAATAGTCGGCCATGACGGCAGGCTGGGCGTATTCAAAACCCACCACGGCGCGAGCGTAGAAGTAGTTCTCGCGGGCGCGCTCACTCAAAGCATCAAGATCGACATGGCCGCCCGCGTCGCACGGAAAGGCCAAGGCCCTGCCCTGGTTGAACAAGGATTGGAAGCGCAACTCGTAGTGGGGTTGCATCGTCGCGCTCAGGGTACTGGTGCTCATGACATCCGACTCCGGGGCACACGCGACATGGCGTGCACACACCCATAACTCTAGGTGGGAGGGGTTCGGTTGACATCGGCGCCCGGCCGCTGTGCGATGTCGGCGTGCAGCGCGCGGACTTGTCAGAGTTTGTCCGACATCGCCGAGGGCCGCCAGCGCTGCACGAGGCTCACCCCGCCCAGCACCAGCACGCCCGCCACCATGCCGGCCAGCGCATTGCCCGCCATCTCCCACAGCCAACCTGGCGCGCCACCCGCGGCGGCCAGTGACTGAACCGCATGGTGCAGGGCTGGCACGCCGTGCACCAGGATGCCACCACCCACCAGGAACATCGCCGCGGTACCCAACACCGCCAGCAGACGCATCAGCCGGGGCGCGGCCAGGAGGAGCATCGACCCCACGCGCTGTGAGAGGGCACCGGGCCGCCGGCTCAGCGCCAGGCCGGCGTCGTCCAGCTTGACGATGCCAGCGACAAAACCATAGACCCCGACCGTCATGGCCAGGCTCACCGCCGCCAGCACGGCGGCCTGGGTCGGCAGCGGCACATCGGCCACGCTGCCCAGCGTGATCGCGACGATCTCCGCCGAAAGAATGAAATCGGTGCGCACGGCGCCCTTGATCTTGTCTTTCTCGAAGGCCACCAGATCTGCTGAACCTTTCACGAGGGCCTCGGTCAGCGCAACACGCTCGGCGTCGGTTTCCGTGGGGCTGTGCAGGAAGCGGTGGGCCAGTTTCTCGGCACCTTCGAAACACAGGAAGGCTCCACCGACCATCAGCAAGGGTGTGATCAACCACGGCGCGAAAGCACTGATGGCCAGGGCGCTGGGCACCAGGATCGCCTTGTTGAGCAGCGAACCCTTGGCCACGGCCCAGACCACAGGCAACTCACGGTCGGCGCTGACGCCAGCCACCTGCTGCGCGTTCAGGGCCAGATCGTCACCCAGCACGCCGGCGGTCTTCCGGGCGGCCACCTTGGTGAGCACCGCGACGTCGTCGAGCACGGTGGCAATATCGTCAAGCAGGGCAAGCAGGCTGGCGGCGGCCATGGTCGTTGGAGCTCCGGAAAGGCATTGATGCTACCGGCAAGGTGCCAGCAGCCCGCTTGTCAATGGAACAACTCAGGGTGCATGCGGCCGTAGTGGCCGCTGGCCTCATCGTGCGACAAGCTCAGGAAGGCACGAAAACCCGGTACCGCAAAGTAGCCGAGGCCAACCATGAACAGGCCCAGACCGAACCAGCCATAGACCGCATCCACCGACAGGCTGCCGAGGCCCCAGCCGGCGAGGGCCGGCCCGATGACGCCGGCCACCTGGAAGACCATCATGTTCACCGAGGTCATGCGCGAGCGGTAGTGCGGTGGAATGGCCAGCATGCGGTGTGTCTGCCCCACCAGGGACACCGTGGCAATGCACAGGCCGACGACGCCGAGCAGCCCCACCAGCACCAAGGGCGAGCGCACATGGCCCATCAGGGCGACACACACGCCCTCCAGCAGGATCGAGCCCACGCTGGCTCGAAACCTGCCAACGCGCTCGGCCAGCCAGGTCGAGTAGCCCAGCGAGCCGACCAGCATGCCGGCCGACAGCCCCGCCTCACACGCCCCCAGCCAGGCGCCTGACAAGCCCAGCGCCTGCACCTTCAACGGCACCAGCATGCCAATCGCCGGGCTGAAGAAGACCATGACGCAGAAGGACACGAAGGTCCACCCACGCTCCAGGCGGAGGTGCCACTTGGCTGCCAGGCCGGCGCGCAGGTCCCGCCACCAGTGTGCCGCGTTGGCCACACCGAGTGCTGCTGCCGCGGTTTCGATGCGCAAGGCGAGTGCGAACGCCAAGGCGAGAAGCACCACGTGGCCCCACAGCGCCAATGCGCTGCCGCCCAACGCCAGCATGCCACCACCCAGCACCGGGCCCAGCAAGCGCCCCAGCGCCTGCGCACTCTTTTGC
This sequence comes from uncultured Ideonella sp., assembly GCA_964369025.1. Classification (GTDB taxonomy): domain Bacteria; phylum Pseudomonadota; class Gammaproteobacteria; order Burkholderiales; family Burkholderiaceae_C; genus Ideonella. Next base: position 7,838 of record CAYJEC010000050.1, read on the forward strand.
AAGGCCAGGCCCTCGTTCAACTGCTCCGCCGGCAGCAGTTCCGCCACGATGCTGAAGATGGCCGGCATGAGCGCTGCCATGGCCACGACCCCAACCAGTTCCAGCGCGATGACCATGCCGATGTGATACCGCCCGGCCTGCACCAGCGCAGCGAGTGCCAAGCCCTTGGCCAGCGACAGGGCCACGCCGGCACTGATCAAGGTGCGCTTGCTGACGCGGTCACCCAAGGGCGACATCAATGGCAAGGCCAGGAGAGAGCCCAGCGCCAGGGCGCCAGCCCACAATGCCAGGTCGTGCGCGCCGCCTTCATGCACCAACCACCAAGGGACGGCCACCTGGCCGACCATCAGCGACAGCAAGATCAGCGCGTCGCTGACGATGAGCAAGCGGAACGGCCTGCCCATCGGCTGCAGGCGCCGCCGCAGCGAATTCAGCAAGGTTCTTTCCCCCCGGACATGATGGCTTGTTTGTCGCCCGGTCGCCTGCGGGCTGGAAGCAGTCTACGTGCTCGCCGCGCTCACCTGAATGCGGCAAGGCCGGCACCATTCGGACGCACAATGCGAGGGTGCCGATAGCGACGACACCCTGTCCGAACTCGGTGAAGTGCTGAATGCGGCCGAGGTTCGGCGTTGCCCTTCGACCCAGGAGGAACCATGACACACCTGCCCGTACATCGTTGGTTCGCCGCGCTGGGTCTCGCCTGGGGCAGCCTCGGCGTGGTTTCGGCCCAAGGCGCAGCCCCGGATCTGGATCAACTGCGCCAGGCGGTGGAGGCCACCGAGCGAGCCTTCGCCCGAACCATGGCCGACCGCGACCATGCCGCGTTCACGAAGTTCCTGTCGGCTGAAGCCACCTTCACCGGCGGCAAGGGGCCGTTGCGCGGCGCCGGCGAGGTGGCCGCCGCATGGAAGCGCTTCTTCGACGGGCCTCAGGCCCCGTTCTCCTGGGAGCCTGATCAGGTCCTGGTGCTGGGCTCCGGCCAGATGGCCCTCAGCAGCGGCCCGGTGCGTGACCCGCAGGGCAAGCTGGTGGCGCGCTTCAATTCGGTCTGGCGGCAGGAGTCTCCAGGGGTCTGGCGCATCGTGCTGGACATGGGCAACGACGCCTGCGATTGCCCCAAGCCGTGAACGGGACAGCAGGGAACTCTTGGCAAACCCGGGGATCCATCCCCACCATGAACATGAACCACTTGACCCGCTGGGCCGCCCTGGGTGCGCTCTCTGTCTGCCTCGGCAACGCCCACGCAGCCCTGGCCGTTGGCGCCAGTGCTCCGGATTTCAGCACCGATGCGGCACTGGGTGGCAAGCCCTACCGCTTCGCACTGGCGGAGACGCTGAAGAAGGGGCCGGTGGTGCTCTACTTCTACCCCAAGGCCTTCACCAGCGGCTGCACGGTCGAGGCGCACCAGTTCGCCGAGGCCACGCCGAAGTTCGCCGCATTGGGCGCCACGGTCGTCGGGATGTCGAACGATGACATCGAGACCTTGAAGAAGTTCTCGGTCGAGGCCTGCCGCAACCAGTTTGCCGTGGCCGCTGACCCGGGCGCCAAGATCATCAAGCAATACGACGCCGGCCTGGCCATCGTGCCCAACATGGCCGACCGCATCTCCTACGTCATCAGCCCTCAGGGCAAGGTGCTGCTGGCCTACTCCAGCATGGACCCGGACGGTCACGTGAATGCCGCGATGAAGGCGGTGGCGCAGTGGAAGGCCACCACCAAACCTTGACCTGACCCGGCTCGGCGTGGCCACTCTGACGGCTGCGCGCCTTCAGCCACGCTTGGACCGGCCCACCTCGCGCGCGGCGCGGCCGCGAGCCTTCCACTCCGCCAACTGCTGGTGGCGCTCCTGGATCGTCATCTCGTGCCGGTGTGCCTCGCGCTGAAGCTTGTGGTAGCTCAGCAGGCGCGAGGCCGGCACGGCCGGCCGTACTGCGCAACCAGGCTCCGCCTCGTGGCGGCAATCCCGGAAGCGGCAGGCACTGGCCAGGCGTGAGATGTCATCGAAGACCGCATCGAGCTGGGCCTCGTCGGCGTCGAGTTGCAGGCCGCGAAGGCCGGGCGTGTCGATGATGCAGGCACCGCCCGGGCAGCGGTGCAACGACCGCGCGGTGGTGGTGTGTCGGCCGCGCTCGTCGCCACCACGAACGCCGCCGGTGGATTGGCCGCCGGGCAGGCCGGTCAAGGTGTTCGTCAGCGTGCTCTTGCCAGCACCGCTGGAGCCCAGCAGCACCAGCGTGCGACCGGCCCCCAGCCAGGGTTGCAGCGCATCGGCAGCGTGGTGGTCCAGGCCATTGAGCGCCAGCACCTCGACGCTGCCGCTGACATGGTGGCGAACGGCCTCGACGCGCGCATCGGGATCGGCGCACAGGTCGGCCTTGCTGAGCACCACCAGCGGTGTGACACCGGCCAGTTGCACCAGGGCCAGATAGCGGTCGAGCCGGCGCAGGTTGAAATCCAGCCCGGCCCCCATGACCAGCAGCGAGTCCGCCTCCGCCATCACCGCCGCCGCCGCGGCGGAGTCGTGGTCCACCGAGCCCACCACCATCAGGCCGGCCTCACGCGCCCGCAGCGCGGCCATCGCCGGCGTGTACGGGCTGAAGCTGTAGATGGTGTGGACGTGGTTGTTGGACTCGGTGACGAACTCCGGGAACTCCGGGCCGTCCTGCAGGTACTCCCGCAGGGCGGCCAGGCGCTCGGCCGGCATGGCCGTCGGATCGTTGATCACGTCGCGTGACATGTCTCAGAGCCCCAGCCGGGAGCGACGCGCCAGCTCGGCGTTGGTCTGGTTGGTGGTGGGCACGTGACCCTTGAGCGGGAGGATCCGCTCGTGGATGGCGTCGATCAGCCAGTCCGGCTGCGGGAAGAACTCCTTCTCCAGCTCGGCTGCCGGGGTGATCGCGTTGCGCGAGCCCACCACGGTGACGGGGGCGTCGAGGTGGTCGAACGCCAGCGTCTGGATGGAGGAGGCCACGTTGTGCAGGAAGGACCCTCGGTCCACCGCGTCGGAGGTGAGCACGAGGCGGCCGGTCTTCTTCACCGACTCGACGATCGGGTCCAGGTTGAGCGGCGCGACGAAGCGGAGATCGATCACCTCGGTGGAGATGCCGTACTTCTCCTGCAGGAGATCGGCGGCCTCCATCACGCGGTACAGCGTCGGGCCGATCACCGCGATGGTCAGGTCGGTGCCCTCGCGGCGCACCACCGGCTCGCCCTCGGGGACCTCGTAGTAGCCCTCCGGCACGCCGTCGGCCGCGAACTGCTCGGCCACGTCGTAGAGCAGCTGGGACTCGAAGAACATCACCGGGTCCGTGCCCCGCAGCGCCAGGTTCATCATGCCCTTGGCGTCGTACGGGGTGGAGGGGTAGTAGACCTTGAGCCCGGGCATGTGGGCCACGAGCGCGGACCAGTCCTGGGAGTGCTGGGCGCCGTACTTGGAGCCCACGGACACGCGCATGACCAGGGGCATCGTGAGGAGGCCGGCGGACATGGACTGCCACTTGGCGGCCTGGTTGAAGATCTCGTCGCCCGCGCGGCCCAGGAAGTCGCAGTACATCAGTTCGACGATGGCGCGGCCACCCGAAAGGGCGTAGCCGACGCCGGCGCCGATGATGGCGGCCTCCGAGATGGGCGAGTTGAACAGGCGGTGGTACGGCAGCAGCTCGGTGAGCCCGCGGTAGACGGCGAAGGCGCCGCCCCAGTCACGGTTCTCCTCGCCCCAGCCCGCCATCGTCGGGTCGGTGGCGAAGCGGTGCGCCACGGCCTCGAACAGGGCGTCGCGGTAGGAGTAGGCCTTGGCCTTGGAGACGGGCTTGCCGTTCTCGTCGGTGGCCTTGCGCACCTTGTTCTTCAGCGACTTGACGCGGGCGTTCTCCTCCAGCGGCTCGAGCAGCTCGGGCTCGCCCTCGGCCATGGCCTCCACGTTGCCGTTGGAGAACATGACGGTCTCGATGAAGTCCATGCCGACGCGGGGGCTGGACTCCTCATCCTTCGTCGCGATGGCGATGATCTTGGTGAGTCGCTCGTCGAACTTCGCCTGGATGTCGTCGACCTCGCTCTGGCTGAGCACCTTGTTCTCGACGAGGTAGGCCGCATAGTTCTTGAGGCCGTCGTGGGTCTCCCACAGCTCCACCTCCTCGCGGGTGCGGTAGCTGGAGGCGTCCGACGGCGAGTGTCCGGAGAAGCGGTAGGTGATGGTGTCGGTGAGGACCGGGCCCTTGCCGGACTCGAGGATCTGGCGCTTGCGGGCGACGGCGTCGGCCACGGCGAGCGGGTTGAGGCCGTCGACGCGTTCGGCGTGCATGGCCTCCGGGTTCACCCCGGCGCCGACGCGGGCGAGGATGTCGTA
>CAYJEC010000051.1:0-12137 GCA_964369025.1 uncultured Ideonella sp.
GCGCGCCACCTCAACCGAGCGCCGGGCCGCTCCCAAGCCGGCTGAGCACCCGCTCGGCGGGCGGGGCCGGATCCCCGGCACCGGGTGCCCCAACTCACGCGCAATGCGCCTCGATGCAGGCTCCCACGAGGTCATCCGGCGCCGGGCGAACGACCGCTGAACCGAGGCCCTGGACCAGCACGAAACGGATGCCGCCCGCGTCGGCCTTCTTGTCCACCCGCATATGACGCAGGTACTCACCCACCCCGAGGGCCGGTCCGCGGGTGGGCAGGCCGGCACGTTCGACAAGGCGAACCAACCGGGTGGTCAGGCCGGCATCCGCGAGACCCAATCGCTCAGACAGTTCAGCGGCCATCACCATGCCCGCAGCGACCGCTTCGCCGTGCAGCCAGACCCCATAGCCCATGCCCGCCTCGATCGCATGCCCGAAGGTGTGGCCGAAGTTGAGGATCGCGCGAAGCCCGCCCTCGCGTTCGTCCGCGCCGACCACGCTGGCCTTGATCTCGCAGCAGCGGCGAACCGCATGGGCCAGCAAGCCTGGCTCGCGCGAGCGCAAGCCCTCGATGTGGGTCTCCAGCCACTCAAGGAACTGCACGTCAGCGATCGGGCCGTACTTGATGACCTCGGCCAGACCGGCACTCAGCTCGCGGTCCGGCAGCGTGTTCAAGCTGTCCAGATCGCAAATCACTCTCGCCGGCTGGTAGAAGGCGCCGATCATGTTCTTGCCCAGCGGGTGGTTCACGGCTGTCTTGCCGCCCACCGACGAATCGACCTGCGCCAGCAGCGTGGTGGGAATCTGCACAAACGGCACACCGCGCATATAGCAGGCAGCGGCAAAACCCGCCATGTCGCCGACAACGCCCCCACCCAAAGCGAAGATCACGGTCTTTCGGTCGCAACCTTCGGCGAGCAGTCGGTCGAAGATCAGGTTGAGGGTGGCCCAGTCCTTGTAGGCTTCGCCGTCAGGCAGCACGACCTCGTGCACTCGCGGATAGTGAGCCTGCAGTCGGCGGCACAGCACCGCCGCATAGAGGGGTGCGACGCAGGTATTGCTGACGACCATGGCGTGCGAACCTGCGGGCAACTGGCGCCAGGTGCTGTCGTCATCCAGCAGGCCTTGCCCGATCAAGATGTCATAGGAACGTTCGGCCAAGTCGACCTGCACGCACTGCCGGGGAATCGAACTGGGGGTGTTGGCAGGGCTCATCGGCTGCCAGTGTAAGCGTCAGCCAGCGGACTACGCGGCCGGATCCAGGCCCGCCAACTCCAGTTGCATCGTCAGCAGGTTCACCAGGGTGGGCACCGAAGTTCGGCCCGTGTCGATGATGTATCCCGCCACCTCTCGATAGAGCGGATCACGCACCCGGTAGAGGTCTTTGAGCTTTCGCAACGGATCGCCGCCTTGCAGCAGCGGCCGTTGGGTGTCGCGGCGAAGGCGCCGGGCGAGATCCTCTGGCGACGCTCGCAGATAGACAACCTGGTTGCCAGGCCGACTCAACGAGATCCGGTTGGCTTCGCGCAGGATCGCACCCCCGCCTGTGGCCAGCACCATATGGTCTTCGCCGGCGAGGCGTGAGAGTACCCGTTGCTCCAGCGCACGGAAGCTGTCTTCACCATGCTGCTCGAAATAGGAGCGGATCGAGCACCCGACCTCGCTCTCGATCTCTGTGTCCGAATCGGCAAAGCGCCAGCCAAGGTGGCGGGCCAGGTGGCGCCCGGCTGTGGACTTGCCACAGCCTGGCATGCCAACCAGAACGACGGTCACTGTGTGCAGGCAGACCCGGAAACAGGCGCGACATCCGTCGTGATGTTCACGGCAAAGGTCGTGCCCAGACCAGAAGGCGAGCGGGTGGTGATGAACAAGGTCCCGGATGAGGTGTCGGTGAACTTGTAGGCCACCACGGCCGACGTCGCCGTCGACGAATCCGGCACTGGCGATCCGCCGCCGACAGTGGCCGAGATGCCGGTCGTCGCCGACACGGTCACGGTGGTCGCTGCCGCCATGGGATTCAGCCGGATCGGGTTGGTATCGCTGACCACGAAGCTGAGGCTGCCTTGGTCTGGCATGTTGTAAAGGCCACCACTCCCGATCAAGAAGAACGTCTTCTTGTAGGCATCTGGTGCCGCAGCCTTCTTGGCCTCGAGTGCCGGGTCGTCGATCTGCGTGACGTAGTCGACGTCATTGTTCGTGGTGAACACCTCGTACGTGGTGCAGCCGCTGTCGATCTTGGTGCCACTTGCCACCGTGGACGAGTCCAGCAGGCCCGCGGCCTCGCGGTACCACATCAGGCGCGACGCCGATGACGACAACACGGTCTCTGCAGCACGCCGCACATAGGCCCGGCCCCAGGTGCCGTCACAGGTGCTTCCACCCACTGAAGGCGTGGTCTGGTTCAGGCCCAGGACATTGCCCGGATAGGTGGCCGGCGCATTCACGCAGGCAGCGCTCCCCGTGATGTCCAGCGAGATGTACTGGTCCTTGCCTGCCTCGTAGGTCTTGGAGTAGCGACGGCTCAGGAAGATGTCGCCCAAATCCTGGAAGTACTCGCCGGAGTCATAGACGTTGTCGCCATCGGTATCGAGGAAGGACTCCTCTCCGAGCGCATAAGCCACCACCGTGATGCGGCCGTTTCCGGGGCGTGGGTCGGACGATTGGAACTGCGAGGTGGCACTGGCCAGGCCGTTGCTGACCGTCGTCTGCCGGATGGCCTCGACCTGCCCGCCTTCGCTGACAAAGTTGATGGACGTGCCGGAAGGTACCGGGTTGGCCAGGCGGTCCGAGGCGATGATCTTGTAGGTGTTGCTGGTGCCGTCGATGTTGTAGCCCTCGATGTTGCGCGCACCTTGCGACAACGAGAAGTTCAACTGCGAGGGCAGGCCGACAGCCACGCTCAGGTTGCTGGAGACGGTCGAGATCGTTGTCCCGGCCAAGGTGGCCTTGACCCGAACCGGCGTCGGTACCGTGCCCGAGCGAATCCGAACCGTCACCTCACCGTTGGAGTCACTGGGCTTGGTCACGGCGACGGTGCCTTCGTCGAGAGTCAGCCCGCCTGTCAAGGTCGTCGGCTCGAGGATGACGTCCTGCTCCGGCAGAGGCAGCCCGCTCTGGTCCTTGACCAGGAAAGTGACCGTCGACTCTTCCGTGAAGCCCGAGCCCCGCAGGTAGATGGTCTCGGGGCTGGCTGACACGAAGCCCAGGCTGCTCGCTGCTGGAGCGGACAGTGCGATCTCGAGGGTCTCGGATGTGGTGGTGCCAGAAATCGTCACCGTCACGGTGTCCGACTCATCGGTGACACCGCACTGGTTGTCCTTGTAGGTGAAGGTGGCCGTACCGTTGGTCGTGGTCAGGCTGGTCGGGGTCAGAGTCGCCTTGCCCTTGCTGGTGCAAAGGGAGGTGATGGACATGGCCACCGGCGTGCCGTTGGACACCCCGGAAAGCTGCACCGACAGCGCCGTTTGGCCGTACGCGCTGAGTTGTCCGGCGCCAATGTCCGACGTGAACGATGCAATCGCCACATCTGTGGAGGTGATCTGGAACCCGACGAATGATGACAAGCTGGTGCCGTCCACCGTTGTGGTGGCCAAGACCTCGTCGGCGCCCGAGGTCGAACTGGAGACCGGGTACAGCGCAACCGATGCCTGCCCTTGGTCGTTCGTGAGAGCCGACGGCGAACTGAACGTACCCAAACCACGAACGGTCGAGAACGCGACCACGGCGTTGGGCACGACTGCACCATCACTGTCACGCACGGTGACCGAGACGGTTGCAGGATTGGTCGCTGTCACCGTCTGGGAGGACAGGGAAACGACCATCTCTGCCGCACCACCACCGGCCCCCTCGACCACCTGAAAGGCCTTGGTTCGTGTCACACCACCCGAGGAAGCAGTGACAGTGATCGTACGCGGCGAGAAATCATCGCCAAAGCCCACGGTCGCGGCCAACAGGCCGTCGGCGTCGGTGGCAGCAGCCTCGGCCGTCACCACACCCCCGTTGTCGGCCTTGACCAATACATCGGCGTCGCTGACAACCTGATTGGAGGCGTTCACCGCAGTGATCGTCACCTCGATGGGCTCACTCGAGCCGTTGGCAAGCGTCAGCGAACTGAGCGAGATGCGAAGGTCATCCACCTCGGATGAGCCCGTACCGCCACCACCGCACAGCACGCAGTCACCACTGTCGCCACCCCCACCACCACAGGCCACCAGCGTGGAGGCCGCGATCAGTGCGAGGGCCCAAACCCTGATTCGTCGAAACATTGAGAGCTCCAGAATTCGTCTGTTCCCCGCGCTCATCGCGCCGAGGAGCGATCCGTCACCACCTTGGGCGTGATGAAAATGAGCAGTTCCGTTCGGTTGCTCAACTTGGAAGTGTTCTTGAACAGGTTGCCGAGGTAGGGGATGTCACCCAGCAGAGGCACCTTGTTGACCTCGTCACGGTCGGTCTGGCTGAAGATCCCGCCGATGACCACCGTGCCGCCGTTCTCTACCAGAACCTGCGTCTTGACGTGTTTGGTGTTGATGGCCGGGCCGGCGGGCGTGTTGTCCCCACGGCTGTCCTTGTTGACATCCACGTCGAGGATGACGTTGCCCTCGGGGGTGATCTGCGGTGTGACCTCCAACTTCAGCGATGCATCGCGGAACTGGATCGAGGTGTTGCCCGCCGAGCTCGCCACCAGATAGGGAATCTGTTCACCTTGCTCGATCTTGGCCTTGACCTGGTCAGCAGTGACAACACGCGGGCTCGAGACGATCTTGCCCTTGCCTTCGGCCTCCAAAGCAGAGAGCTCCAGGTTCAGGAACCGGTTGGCCGTGGCGCTGAACAATGACAGGGCAAACGTGGCAGGGGTGCCGGTGCCGAGCGTCGGCGCCGGCAAGTTCACGAACTGCGTGTCGTTGTAGCTGGTGGCAGTGTTCGGGGTCTGCAGGGTCTGCACACCCACATTGCTGTAGTTGCCGCCAATGTTCAGGTAGTTGCCACTGCCGACGGAGTAACCCGGCGTTCCGCCGCGCAGCCCGCGCAGATCCGAGCTGCCCAGTTTGATCCCCAGAGCACGACCGAAACGGTCGTCGGCCTCGACGATGCGCGCTTCGATCAACACCTGACGAACCGGGATGTCGATCTTGGCGATCATCACCGACACCTCCTCGAGCTTGGAGGGGATATCGGAGACGAAGAGTTGATTCGTGCGGCCCTCGGCCAGCACGGTTCCACGCGGTGACAGGATGCGCACGTTGTTGCTGGACGAAGAACCCGTGGCCCCGCCGCCGCCGCTGTTGCCGCTGGCGCCGGCCAGTTGGCCGAGCAATGCCCGGGCGATGTCTTCGGCCTTGGTGTAGTTCAGCTGGAACGACTGGGTGCGAACCGGCTCCAGGTCGGCGATCTTCTTCTTCGACTCAAGATCGACCTGCTCCTTGGCGGCGAGCTCGTCCTTCGGCGCGATCCACAACACATTGCCGGATTTGCGCATCCCCAGGCCCTTGGCCTGCAGGATGATGTCCAGCGCGTGGTCCCAGGGGACATCCTTCAGGCGCAGGGTCACGTTGCCGGTCACGGTGTCGCTGGTCACCACGTTGAAGTTGGTGAAATCAGCAATGACCTGAAGCAGCGAGCGGACCTCGATGTTCTGGAAATTAAGCGAGAGCTTCTCGCCTTGGTAACCCGGCCCTTGCGTGACCTTGTTCGGATCCAGGCGGACCGGGCGAACCTCCAGCACAAACTGGGTGTCGGTCTGGTAGGCGCTGTGCTCCCAGGCGCCGCGCGGCTCGACCACCATGCGCACCTTGTCACCGCTCTGTACCGTGCTGATGGCCTGCACCGGCGAGCCGAAGTCGGAGACGTCCAGGCGGCGGCGCAGCGATTCGGGCAACGTGGAGCGAAGGAATTCGACCACCAGGTTCTGGCCCTGCTGCTTCAGATCGACGCCGATCTGGGTGCTGGCCAGCCCGACAATGACCCGGCCGGAGCCGTCTGGGCCGCGGCGGAAATCAATGTCGCGCAGGGGCTGCTGATCGGTGTTCTGGCTGCTGGCGAACTGAACCGGCTGCGCTGCATTGGCGGGCCCCGCGCTGGTCACGCCATTCGCCGAATCGAGCAGGATCAGCAAGGTCTTGCCTTGCAACTCGGTGCGGTAGCTCGCCGGCTGCCGCAGGCTCAACACCAACCGCGTGCGATCGCCCGAACTCGCCACATTGACGGCGCGAACATTGCCGGAGTTGATCTCGACAGCCGACTTCCCCAGACCGTTGCCGACATTCGGCAGGTCGATCGCCACACGGGGCGGCGCCTGGATGGAAAACCCGGTGGGCGGAGAAGCAAGGCCCTCGCTCAACTCGACCCGGATCACCTCACCGCTGGCTTGCTGGTTGCTGCTGATCGAGCGAATCAGGTTTTGCGCCCAGGTCAGGCCTGGCGTTGCCAGGCCCAGGGCCAGGAGCAGCCCTCCCACAGTCCAACTCCGCATCTTGCGTGACTCCAACTTGTTATTCATCGCGCCTTCTCCTGAAGCTGGAGGGTCGTGTTGCGCTCGATCCATTCACCCGCCGCGTCCTGCACGATCTCGCGCAGGGTCAGCTCTGTCTCGTCGATCCGGGTGACCTTGCCGTAGTTCTGGCCGATGTACTCGCCCAACTTCACGTAGTGCAGCAGTTTGTCGGCCTCGATCAGGGCATGTGGTCGTCCCGCCCGGGTGACGGTACCCACCATCTTCATGGTATCGAGCGGGTAGGCCTCCAGCGGCTCCTTGCGGCGCCGCAATTCGGAAGCCAACACCGCGCTCGACTGGTTCTTGTCGATCCGGGTACCGGACATGATCTTCTGGTTGCTGAAGGGCTCTACGCCGGTGATGGAGGCGTAGGGCTGGGGCACGAACTTCTTGGGTGCCGGGATCGGCTCCACGCTCGGCTTGACCTCACGCTTTTGTTGATCCATCCACTGGTTCAACTCGTCGGTATCAGCGCCGCAGCCCGCCAGGATCAGCCCAGCGCCGAGCGCGAAAAGTGCCAGGCGCTTCATGACTTCTTGCCCTTTTCCTTGCCCTTGGACTTCGCCGCAGCAGCCGCGCGCTTGACCTCGGCCACCTCGGCGGCGTCCAGGTAGCGGTAGGTGCGTGCAGTGGCCTCCATCACGAGGTTGCCAGTGGTGTCTTTGGGTGGCGGAGCGATGGTCAGGTTGTGCAATGTGACGATGCGCGACAAGTTCGCCACATCGGCCACGAACGAACCGACGTCGTGGTAGCGCCCGGATACCTTGAGGGCGATGGGCAACTCAGCGTAGTAATCCTTGATGACCACCTGACCAGGGCGGAACAGTTCAAACTGCAGTCCGCGGCCGATACCGGCCTGGTTGATGTCCGACAGAAGTGCGTCCATCTCGGCCTTGCCGGGCAACTGTTTCTCCAGCTGCGTGACGTACTCCTGAACCTGCTCCTTCTGCTTCTTCAACTCATTCAGGTTGACGGCCTGCGCCAGCTTCTGCCGGTAGTCGGTCTTGAGCTTGGGCTCCTTGTCGCGCGAGGCCTGCAGAGATTTGTCTGCGTCGCTCAGCAATGCGACCCAACCGACGGCGACGACGATGACCGCCACCGCAACACAGCTCACCACCTTCGGCAGCAGGGGCCACTGGCCCGGCTCCTTGGGATTGAGTTCGCGGAACTGGGCCGCCGCACGCCGAAGCGAGGCGGCGATGTCGATCTGGGTAGAGGGTTTGGTGCTCGCCATCATGTCCTCACGAGACCTTGCCCGGCTTCGGCGGGGTGCCCGGCTTGGCCGCCGTAGCGGCACCGCTGGCGCCGCTTGCGGCCGACGTGGCGGCCTGTGGGCGCTTGATCGACACCCGCATCGAGAAATCGAACAACCGACGCAGGTCACGGCCCGTGCCGACGTTCACGGCCTTGATCTCGACGAGTTCGGGCCGCTCCAGCCAGGGTGAGTTGTAGGCCGTGTTGCGCAGCAACTCGGAGACCCTCTCGTTGGTCTGCGAGTGGCCTGACACAGTCACCACATTGGCGTTCTGCTTCACCACCGTCAGGTACACGCCTTCCGGGGTCTGCTTGACGAGTTCGTCGAGCAGATAGACCGGCACGTTGCGGTCGGTTTGCAGGTCTTCGACCGCCTTCTGCCGTGCCTTGAGCGCGTCAATCTCCGAGCGCAATTCAGCGATGTCCTTGATTTGCTCTTCGAGACGCTTGATCTCGTCGGACAGGAAGCGGTTGCGGGCCTCCTGGGTGGAGGTCAGTTGCTGAAGCACGCCGAACCACAGCACGATGACGCCGACGCCGACGATGGCTGCCAGCCCCAGCGCTGAGAAGAACGCTCGCTTGCGCTCCTGGCGCCGCGCCTCCCGGTGCGGAAGTAGGTTGATCAAGATCACTGTACGAACCTCCGCATCGCCAGACCGCAGGCCGTCAGGTAGGAGGGCGCCTCGCGGCGCAGCTTGGCCTCACGCACTGCGGAGCCCAGCTTCATGCTTTCGAACGGGTTGACCACCTTGGACGCAAACCCTGTCACATCCTTTACCCGCTCGCGCAGGCCGGGCATGGCGGCCGTGCCGCCAGCGAGCATCACATAGTGAACCTTGTGGTGCGGCGTGCTGGTGAAGAAGTACTGAAGGGCTCGGCCGATCTCGTGGGCCAGGCTGTCGACGAACGGCGTCAGCAAGGTGGGCTCGTAGTCCTCGGGCAGGTCACCGCTGATCTTCTTCTGCTCGGCCTCCTCGTAGGAGAAGCCATACTGGCGCGAGATCAGCTGAGTCAGTTGCGAACCCCCGAAGGACTGGTCGCGGTCGTAGAGCATTTCCTCTTCGCGAAGCACCTTCAAGCTGGTGGTATCCGCACCGATCTCGAACAGGGCCACCAGAGAATCTTTGCCTTGATCCGGCAGTGCCTGGATCAGCCGGCCCATGGCCAGGCGCGACGCGTGGGACTCGATGTCCAGCACCACGGGTGTCAATCCGGCCGCTTCGGCAAGGCCCTGCCGGTCCTGCACGCGGTCCTTGCGGGACGCGGCAATCAGCACATCGACATCGCCAACCGAATTGGCGTTCGGGCCGATCACGCAGAAATCCAGGCTGACCTCGTCCAGCGAAAAGGGGATGTACTGGTGGGCCTCAGATTCGACCTGCAGTTCCATCTCGTCTTCGCGCAAGCCGGCTGGCAGCACGATCTTCTTGGTGATGACGGCCGACTGGGGCATGGCCATGACCACATGGCGGGTCTTGGTGCCGCTGCGGCTGACGACGCGCCGCACCGAATCGGCGACCTCGTCGAACTTCTCGATCTGGCCATCGACGATCCAGCCCTTTTCAAAGGGCTCGCTCGCCAAACGTTCCAGCACGAGTTCGCCGGATGCAGACTGGGACAGCTCAACCAGCTTGACACTGGATGAACTGATATCGAGGCCAATCATCTGCGGATGCTTCTGGCCCAACAGGCTATCGAGAAAACCCACGAGTGAAGGCTCCAGCGGCGCCCCGGATGGACGCGAAGTTAACAAAGCACTTCAATCCTATCAGCAAGACTGTTGAGAAACAAAGGAAAAGCGCCTTGCAGGACCCGCTTCTCGTTGCGATTCACCGACGAGATTCGGTCATATCGCCGGCGCAATTCACCGGGTTTCCACCAGCCTGTGTGACAAGGCGTTTGCCCAGGCAAGCAACTGTGTGCCCATGCCGATTCAGTGCCCGGGCAGTTCGACGGGAAACCCTGGCACCGATTTCTATAATCGCCGAGCCCCCAACAGGAGCCCCATGAGCGAAGCCGACCGTGACACGCCGCCCCGATCTGCCCGACACCCCACCTGGATAGCATCGATGGGCCGGCTGTTGTTCGGTGCCGCAGGTATGGTGGTGGCCGCCCTGCTGGTCATTCTGATCTGCGCCGCCATTGCGCTGGCCGTGGCCTATCCGAACCTGCCCGAGCTCGACTCGATCACCGATTACCGGCCACGCCTGCCACTGCGAGTGGTATCCGCTGAAGGCGCCCTGCTGGGCGAGTACGGTGACGAGCGGCGCACCTTCACCCCGATCGCGGAGATCCCCAAGGTGATGCAGCATGCGGTGCTGGCCATCGAGGACGCCCGCTTCTACCAACACAGCGGCATCGACTATCTGGGCGTGGTGCGGGCCGGGCTGGCGCAGTTCGGCTCGGTCGGCAGCCAGGGAGCCTCCACCATCACCATGCAGGTGGCGCGCAACTTCTACCTGTCGACGGAGAAATCGCTGACCCGGAAGCTGTACGAGGTGCTGTTGGCGCTGAAGATCGAAAGCCAGCTCAACAAGGATCAGATCCTCGAGCTGTACATGAACCAGATCTTCCTCGGCCAGCGCGCCTATGGCTTCGCCGCAGCCAGCGAGATCTATTTCGGGAAACCGCTGAAGGACATCGACATCGCCGAGGCAGCGATGCTGGCCGGTCTGCCCAAGGCCCCCTCGGCGTACAACCCCATCGCCAATCCCAGGCGTGCCACCGTGCGCCAGCAGTACATCATCGACCGGATGCTCGAGAACGGGTTCATCACCGAGGACCAGCACGCCGCAGCGAAAGCCCAGGAACTGAAGTACCGTGCCCCAGCCGACGTACCGGTGCACGCCGAGTACGTGGCCGAGGTCGCGCGGCAACTGGTCTTCGGCCAGTACGGTGCCGAGGCCTACACACGCGGCCTGCAGGTGCAGCTCACGGTTCGAGCCGCCGACCAGATGGCCGCCTACCGCGCCTTGCGCCGCGGGCTGATGGATTACGAGCGCCGCCAAGTCTACCGTGGCCCGGAGTCCTACATCGACCTGCCTGCGGACCCCAAGGCCGTCGATGCGCGAGTGGCGGAGGCCCTGGCAGACCACCCCGACAACGACGAACTGAAGGCCGCCGTGGTGCTGGAAGCCGGGCCCAAGAAGGTGGTGGCCGTGCTGCAATCCGGCGAAAGCATCACCGTGACCGGCGACGGCTTGCGCCCGGTGACCTCTGGTCTGGCGGCCAAGGCCGATGCCAAGGTGCAGATCCGGCGTGGCGCCGTGGTGCGTGCCATCAAGAACGCCAAGGGTGACTGGACGCTGACCCAGCAGCCCGAGGTCGAGGGCGCCTTCGTGTCGATCGAACCCGGCACGGGCGCCATCCGCGCGATGGTCGGCGGTTTCGACTTCGGCAAGAACAAGTTCAACCACGTGACCCAGGCATGGCGCCAGCCGGGATCGAGCTTCAAGCCGTTCATCTACTCGTCGGCACTGGAGAAGGGCTTCACCCCGGCCACGATCGTGAACGACGCGCCATTGTTCTTCGACGCCGGCGCCACCGGCAGCCAACCCTGGGAGCCGAAGAACTACGACGGCACCTTCGATGGCCCCATCCCGCTGCGGCGTGCCCTGGCCCGCTCCAAGAACATGGTGTCGATCCGTGTGCTGCAGGCGGTTGGCGTGGACTTCGCCCGCGATTGGGTCACCCAATTCGGCTTCGACAGGGACAAGCACGAGCCCTACCTGACGATGGCGCTCGGCGCCGGCTCGGTGACCCCCATGCAGATGGCCACGGCCTACAGTGTGTTTGCCAACGGCGGCTACCGCGTGAACCCAGTGCTGATCGCCAAGGTCACCGATGCGCGTGGCAAGGTGCTCAGCAGCACCGAGCTCAAGATGCCGGACGAAACACAGCGTGTCATCGACGCACGCAACGCCTTCCTGATGACCAGCCTGCTGCAGGAAGTCACGCGGTCAGGCACCGCCGCCCGGGCCCAGGCGTTGCTCAAGCGGCCTGACATTTACGGCAAGACCGGCACCACCAACGACTCGATGGACGCCTGGTTTGCCGGCTACCAGCAGTCGCTGGCGGCGATTGTCTGGATCGGCTACGACAACCCCCGCAAGCTGGGGGACCGAGAGACCGGCGGCGGTCTGTCGCTCCCGGTCTGGATCGAGTACATGGCACAGGCCCTGAAGGGCGTACCGGTCAACGAGATGCCGGCGCCCGAGGGCGTGGTGAATGTCGGCGGCGAGTGGTACTACGACGAGTACAGCCCGGGCCAGGGCATCAGCACCCTGGGCACCGAGGCCACGCTGCCGCAGCCTCCGACCGAGGACGAGAAGAAGGGGATCCTCGACCTGTTCCGCTGAATCAGCCGGGCGACGGGCCGCTCCCAAGCCGGCTGAGCTACCC
>CAYJEC010000052.1:0-12037 GCA_964369025.1 uncultured Ideonella sp.
TGTAGATGTACTTGTCCCACTCCAGGATGCCCCAGTCCGGAGCGATCTTGTCGAGATCCTGGATCGTGGGCTCGGCAGGCGTCGTGATGACCTTGCCGTCCACCGCATACGCGATGCCGCGCAACTGCTGGCGCTCCTGCAACCAGCGGCCTTCGTCGACCGTTCTCACGAGGTTGAGGAACACCTGCTCGCCTTCGCCGCGCACGACGGCGTCGATCCAGGGCGCTTCCTTCAGCACCTGCGGGTACATGAAGGTGCCGTGGATGCCACCCAGCACGGTGACGATCTCTGGGTTCACGTCTTTGGCGATCTTCAGCAGCCCCTCGGCCTTGTAGATCGCTGGCGTGATGGCGGTGCAACCGACGATGTCCGGCTGGATCTCGGCAATGCGCGCGCGCACCTGGTCGTCGCTCAGGTGGTGCGTCATCGCGTCCACGAAATGCACATCGGCATAGCCGGCGGCCTTCAGGTAGCCGGTGAGGTAGGCGACCCAGGCGGGCGGCCAGTTGCCGGCGATCTCGGCGCCGCCGGAGTGGTAGTTCGGGTGGATCAGCAGGATGCGCATCGCGGGGCCCTCAAGGCACATGACTGCGCCAAGTTAGGCGCCCGCGGCGCTGTCCGATTTGCGATGTGTCAAACGAAATTGACACTCAGCTGCGAATCAAGAACTGGACACTTCAGAGCTGGGGTAAACCCCAATCGGGTGGGATGTTCTTGAACTGGGGCAGCAAAGCGGTGGCGTTGCACCACGCCACTTGGCACAGCCATCCCTGCGCGACTATTTCTTCTTCAGCCGCACCGGCAAGGCGGGTGGCACCGAGGGCAGCGCCGCGACGGGCAGCGGTGACTTGGCCGCCTGGGGCTGCTTGGGCTTCTTCGCTTCCCGGTTGCCGTGTTGACCTTTGGACATGGGCGGTTCCTGCGTTCAGTGGATGAACGGTCAGGGTGCGCTCCCCGGGGCGGCTCGTCGGTGCGCTGACGCACTCCAGCCCGGCCGAGCCTCGCCGATCAATGCAGGTCGCTTTTCACCACGGCGCCACCGCGCACGATGGTGCGCAGGTTCCGGCCGTCGGCGGCCAGCAGCGAGATGTCCTTCAGCGGGTTACCGTCGACCACCAGAAGATCCGCATGCGCGCCCGGCGCGATGCAGCCGAGCTCGCCGCTCATCATCATCATCTCGGCTGCCGACGAGGTGGCTTGGCGCAGGATGTCGATCGGTGTGAAGACCTCACTGCGGAGCGTGAACTCGCGGCATTGCTGAGCGTAGGTGCTGCCCAGCAGATCAGTGCCGAAGCAGACCTTCACCCCAGCGCGGCGCATCGCGTCCATGCCGACGATCGCCTGCTTGAACGCGTACTCTGCCTTGGCCTGGCTCTGCGCGGGAAATCCGAGCTGCTTGCCGGTCTCGACGAGCGCGAAGATGATCGACATCGTCGGCACGACGAAGGCGCCCCGCTCGGCGACAAAGCGGGCTGTGTCGTCGTCGATCAGCGTACCGTGCTCGATGCTGCGTACGCCGAATTCGACGCTACGCCGCACCGCGCTCGCAGGGTGGCAATGCGCCGACACGTAGGTGCGGCGCTCGGTGCACTCGTTGACGATCGCGCGGATCTCGTCCTCGCGGTACTGGTTCATCCAGATCGGGTCGGTGGGCGATGCCACGCCGCCGGAGCCCATGATCTTGATGCAGTGCGCGCCCTGGCGCAGTTCGTCGCGTGTGGCGCGTATGCACTCATCGACGCCGTCGGCAATCACCGCGAAGGTGTTGAACAGCGGGCCGCCGTCGCAGCCGCAGGCGGCCTGGTAGCGCGGGCGCTCCTCGATCTGCCGCATGTCGCCATGGCCGCCGGTCATCGACAGGATCTTGCCGGAGTACAGATAGCGAGGGCCCTGGAACAGGCCGTCGGCCAGTGCGCGCCACAGCGAGTGGTTGCCGCCGCCCACATCGCGCACCGTGGTGAAGCCGCAGTGCAGCGCATGCGTCAGCATGCGCACCGCATGGGCCGCGCGGTAGGCCTCGCCCATCGCGTCGATCTTCTGCACCGCCACGTCGCTGGCGAAGGCGTGCACATGGGCGTCGATCAGGCCCGGCATCAGCGTGCGGCCACCGACGTCGATGACCCGTGCCGTGGGCGCCACGAGAGGCTGCGCCGACATTTCCTGGATGCGGCCGTCGGCAACGCGAATCCACTGGCCCTCGGCGCAGTCGGCGTTGGTGCCGTCAAAGACTCGCGCGTTCTTGAACAGCAGGTCGCTCATCGCATCTCCTCGGCACCGGGTTGGTGCGGGTGATTCTGGCAGGTCGTGTCCATGTGTAAAGGCGGCATGGCAGGGTCGGCGCACCGCAACGGGCCGACGTTGAAGGGGCTCACTCCTCGAACAGGAAACTTCGCATGTTGTTGTCCAAACGAACCTTCGCCGTGGTCGCTGGCGTGCTGCTGATCAGCAGCACGCTGAGCGCTTGCATCGTCGTGCCAGCGCGCCGCTACCGTGTGGTTGTGGTCGAGTCTGTCACGCAGCCCGCGGGCACAGCCACCATGGCCGCGCCAGTTCAGGCCGACGCTTAGGGCAGCGAGCCCACCTTCAGCCCGAACAGCTTGCCGTAGCGCAAGCCGATGTAGGCATGCTCGCGCATCAGCATCTCCACCCGCGCTGATTCGCGCCGCGCCAGCGCCTCGAAGACGAGCTGGTGCTGCAGTTGCGCGAAGCGCAGCTTCTCGTACTCCCGGTCCAGCGCGTTCGGGTCGATGATGATCGAGTCGGCGGAAGCGAAGGGCAGGTGGTTGTTGCGCGCGATGGCGTCGGCGATCACCGAGCTCTCGGTCGATTCGACGATGCTGCGGTGAAACACGTCATTGAGCTGGCTCCAGCGGCCGATATCGTCCTCGGTGAGGTGGCCCTTGGCGAGCAGGCGGGCGCCTTCGTCCAGGCAGCCCTGCAGCGTGGCGCACACCGCTCCTGGCATGCCGCGTTCAGCCAGGCGCCGTGCCGCCAGGCCCTCCAGCGCACCGCGCACTTCCAGTGCGCACTGCACGTCGTGCTCCGAGAACGCCCGCACGACGATGCCGCGCTTGCCCACGGTCTGCAGCAGCCCCTCCTGTTGCAGCGTGCGAAACGCCAGCCGCACGGGCGTGCGCGATACCCCCAAAGCGTTGGCCACCGGGATCTCCGCCAGGCGGGTTCCGGCCGGGTAGTGGCCGTCGATGATCAGCTTGCGCAGCGTGGCCACGACGCTGCCGCTGCCAGAGGTTGAGGTGCTCACGAGCTCCCTTGATTGGATCCAAAGATAAGGACAAGTTGGAGTTTACATCTACAAAGTGGCACAATTGGATCCAATCTAATCCATTGGAGCCCGGTGATGTTTCCGAAAAACGCCTGGTATGTGGCCTGCACCCCGAACGAGATCGACGACAAGCCCCTGGGCCGCAGGATCTGCAATGAATCCATCGTCTTCTACCGCGGGCCCGAGGGTGCGGTAGCGGCGCTGGAAGATTTCTGCCCTCACCGCGGCGCTCCGCTGTCGTTGGGCCGGGTGGTCGAGGGCAAGCTGGTCTGTGGCTACCACGGGCTGGAGATGGGCTGTGATGGCAAGACCGTTGCCATGCCGGGCCAGCGCGTGCGTGGCTTTCCGCCGATTCGAAGCTACCCGGTGATCGAACGGCACGGGTTCGTCTGGGTCTGGCCGGGTGACGCTGCAAAGGCCGATCCGGCGTTGATCCATCCGCTGCACTGGGCCGACCACCCGGAATGGGCTTATGGCGGCGGGCTGTATCACATCGCCTGCGACTACCGCCTGATGATCGACAACCTGATGGACCTGACTCACGAGACCTATGTGCACGCCACCAGCATCGGCCAGAAGGAGATCGACGAGACGCCGGTCAGCACCCGCACAGAGGGCGATCAGGTGATCACCAGCCGCTTCATGAACCACATCATGGCGCCACCGTTCTGGAGGATGGCCCTGCGCGGCAACCACCTGCCGGACGATCAGCCGGTGGACCGTTGGCAGATCTGCCGCTTCGCGCCGCCGAGCCATGTGTTGATCGAGGTCGGGGTCGCTCTGGCGGGCCGGGGCGGCCACGAGGCGCCGCCCGAGGTGAAAGCCTCCAGCATCGTGGTGGACTTCATCACGCCGGAGACCGAGACCTCGATCTGGTACTTCTGGGGCATGGCGCGCAACTTCAACGCCAAGGACAAGGCACTGACCGCAGCCATCCGAGAAGGCCAGGGCAAGATCTTTGCCGAAGACCTGGAAATGCTGGAGCGCCAGCAGAAGAACCTGCTGGCCTGGCCTGAGCGGGACCTGCTCAGGCTCAACATCGATGCCGGTGGCGTTCAGTCTCGCAAGGTGCTGGATCGCCTGGTCGAGGCAGAGCGGGCCGTCGCATGACCACGGCCACAGCAACGCTGTCGGTGCGCGTCGCCGCCAAGAAGGCAGAGGCACAGGACATCTGCAGTTTCGAATTGGTCGAGGTGTCCGGCCGTGGTCTGCCGGCATTCTCGGCCGGCTCGCATGTGGACATCCACCTGGGCGACGGGTTGACACGCCAGTATTCGCTCTGCAATGACCCCGCCGAATCGCACCGCTACCTGATCGCGGTGCTGCGTGACCCGGCGACCCGCGGCGGTTCGCTCGCCATGCACGACAGTGTTCAGGTGGGCGATCTGTTGCAGATCAGCGCCCCGAAGAACCACTTCGCGCTGGCCCACGATGCGCAGCGGCACCTGCTGCTGGCTGGCGGCATCGGGGTCACGCCCATCCTCTGCATGGCCGAGCGCCTGGCGGCCACCGGCGCCGAGTTCGAGATGCATTACTGCACCCGTTCGCTCGAGCGCACCGCCTTTGCGGGCCGCATCGCCGCCGCGCCGTTCGCGCCGCGCGTGCAACTCCACTTCGACGATGGCCCCGCCGGGCAGCGCTTCGACATCGCTGCCCGCCTGGCCACGCCCGAGCCCGGTACCCATCTCTATGTCTGCGGTCCGAAGGGCTTCATGGATGCGGTGCTGGCCAGCGCCCGCCAGCAGGGCTGGCCCGAGTCTCAGCTGCATTGGGAGTTCTTTGCCGCCGAGGTGGCCTCCAAGGCCACCGACGAGAGCTTCGAGGTGCAGGTGGCCAGCAGCGGCCGCGTCGTCGTGGTGCCAAAGAACCAGACCGTGGTGCAGGCGCTGGCAGCGGCGGGCATCGAGGTGCCCACCTCCTGCGAGCAAGGGGTCTGCGGCACCTGCATCACCCGCGTCATCGAAGGCATTCCGGACCACAAGGACCTGTACTTCACGCCCGAGGAGCAAGCCGCGAACGACCAGTTCACGCCCTGCTGTTCACGTGCGAAATCGGCGCGGCTGGTGCTGGATCTGTAATCAATCGTCCCGCTTGGGCAGGCTGTGTGCGATGCCCTTGTGGCAGTCGATGCAGGTTTTGCCTTCTTTCTGTCCTTCGGCCATCTTTTCCTGGGCGCGGGCGGTCTGCTTGTGCGGATCCATCGCCTCCCAGGTGTGGCAGTTGCGGCACTCGCGAGAGTCGCTGGCCTTCATCGTGGCCCAGACATGCTCGGCCAGTTCGGCGCGCTTGGCCTCGAACTTCTCCGGCGTGTCGATGGTGCCCAGCAAGTGGTGGTACAGCTCATTGCTGGCCTGGATCTTCCGCACCACCTTGCCCACCCAGTCTTTCGGGACGTGGCAATCGGAGCAGATTGCCCGCACACCGGAGGCGTTGGCATAGTGCGGGCTGTTCTTGTACTCCTGATAGACCGTGCTTTGCATCTCGTGACACGAGACGCAGAACCCCAGGGTGTTGGTGGCCTCCATTGCCGTATTGAAGCCGCCCCAGAAGATGATGCCGGCCACGCCGCCCAGAACGAACAGCGTGGCCGCTGCGCGGCCGGGCCACCTCACTTGGGCAGCTTCGTCAGGTAGGCGGCAATGTCTGCGGCGATCTGCGGGTCGAGTGCCCGCAGTGCCGGCATGGCCTCACCCGGCTGCCCGTTGAGGATCTTGTGCATCATCTCAGCGCCGTTGTCGGCCACCGAGCCCAGGGGCGGCGCGTCCTTCAGCTTCTTGCCGTCGGTGCCGTGGCATCCGGCGCACACGGTGTTGAAGTAGGCCTCGCCCTTGTCGGCATTGCCCTTGGCCTTTCCGCCTTCGACATACTTGGCGACGTCGAGCTGACCCTTGGAGATGAACAACGCCAGGTCAGCCGCGTCCTTGTCGCTGAGTTGCGCCGCCGTGTAGCCGTGCGTCTTGTCGCGCAGCATCGCGGCGATGGCTGCTGGGTCCTTGCCCTTGGCACCGCTGACACCGACGATGCCGGTGGCGTGCCCGCCCTTGGCATAGGCGCCGTCCTTGCCGCGGTAGTCCCAGCCGTGGCACTCCTTGCAGCGCCAGGAGGTGTCCTTGCCGTACTTGCCGTCCTTCACGGTGTAGGAGGGGTGGTCGGTGGTGGGCTTGGCGGCCTTGTTTTCCTCGAACCACTTGTCGTAGAGCCGCGCCCCGCGCGCCATGGCCGATTCGGTCTCGGCCGCGCCGGCCGGGGCCGGGCCGACCGTGGCGACGAGCAGCGTGAACAGGGCCGCGAACCAGGGTGTCCGGCTTGAACTCATGTCTCCAGCTCCTTCAATGTGGTGGGTTGTCCGTGGCCGCTCGCCCAGCGATGGCCGCTGATTCATGCTGCGCGCGGGGGCTTCGAGCTGGGTTGACCGAGGTCAACCGAGGGGCTGACGGGACAGCGGCAGGCCCAGCACCAGGCGTGTCCCGGCGGGACCGCCGCTCAGCTCGAAGCTCGCGCCGAGCGATGCGGCGCGGGCCTTCATGCTGGGCAGCCCGCGCCCGCCGGCACGCTCGGTGATGCCTGCATGGCGCCCGTCGTCCTGCACGCAGACCTCGAGCGTGGCCGCCCTCGCCCTCAACGAGATCGTCACCACCCGTGCCCCACTGTGGCGCACGGCGTTGCTGAGCGCCTCCTGGACGATGCGCAGCAGTTGCAACACGGCGGGCGCGTCCAGCCAAGGCAACTCGGGCACCTCACCTTCCACTTCCCAGTCGAGCCGGATGCCGGCGGCCGCCAGGCGGGGGGCCATGCGGTATCGCAAGTTGCCGAGCACGGCGGCCGGGTCGCGTTCGTCGCCGGCCAGCGAATCCACGGCCACCCGAAGGTCGTCCAGGCAATCCTGCAGCGTGCTCGTGAGCAGCCGCGGATCGGCTGACGCTGAACGCGCTTGCTGCAACGCGGACAGCAGGTGCAGGCCGAGGCCGTCGTGCAGGTCACGCATCAGGCGCGTTCGTTCCTGGGATTGGGCCTGCTCGCGCTCGGCCAGGCGCAGGCGTTCGAAGTTTCGTTCCAGTGCTTGCCGCTGCGCCTGGACCTCGCCGTGGAGGCTGGCCGACAGCCGCTGGGCCGCGTCGAGCGCATCCAGGTAGCGGCGCGTCAGCAACCAGCCGATGGCCAGGAACAAGGGCAGCACGGCGTAGGGGCGCAGGTGGTAGAGACCCTGCTGCCGGGTGTCGGCGATGAGTGCAGTGTCGTGCGCCAGCAGCAGCAGGTAGAGAAAGCCGGCCGCCGCGATGGCCACGGGCTCGACCCGCCGGACATGCCAGGCCGCCTGCGACAGGCGCGCCTGCGACCACAAGGTCATGCCCAGGCCCCAGGCGCTGAGCGGCAGGAGGAAGCGCCAGCTGGACGCGTCAGCCGGCATGGCCAGCATCGCCAGCACCCCGCAGGCGGCATAGCCCGAAACCGCAACGCCCGCCAGGCGGCTGGGCGGGGCGCGCGGATCGAGCTGGGCTGTGTAGCGCCAGGTGAACATGGTGAAGCTGGCGATGAACAACACCTCGCCGCAGGCGAACCACCGGCTCCAGCCCAGGTTGGAAAGCGCCGCGTGCCAGGGCGGATCGGTGACCACGAGGTTCAGGTTGCGCAGGCCCCAGACGATGGCGGCCAGGCCGAACCAGCCGAACACGCCGTTGCTCCGCTCGCGCCACCACAACATCAGCACGTACACGCCGAGCATCAGCGACACCACGATGCTGGCCTGCACGCCGGTGACCTGCCAGAACCGGCGCCAGTCGTGGGCCTGTTGCAGGGTGTCGGAGGGGCCCAGGTAGACCTCGCCCAGGCCGCAACGCAGCAGGCGGTAGCCCACCACCAGGACCAGCAGTTCGTTGGCCTGCGGGCCGGGGCGCAACAGGGCGGCCGGTACCGCGGCCAGGCGCGGCGAGAACATGTGGCGCGAGACCGGCTCGCGCATCCGGCCCACGGCGCCCAGCCCCACGCCATTGACCCACAACTGCGCATTCACCGAAAACCCGGGCAGGTAGACCGCCGTGTCTTGCCCGGCCGGCGGGCCGTCGAAGCGCAGCCTGTACCAGAGGTAGCCGGCATAGCCCGGCCGCGTGCCGGCCCAGTTGTCCGGCAGCCGCAGGGCTTGCCAGGCTGCGCCCTCCCGCGGGAGGCGTTCCGGATAGATCTCCCCGGCCTCCAGCACCTGGGCCTGCACCAGCACCTGCACGCCAGGCCCCTGGGCTTCCGCAGCCCGCGCCGGCTGGGCCTGCGTCACGGCGACCAGCAGCGCCGCCACGGCCCTGGCCGTCCAGAGCCCGCAGCGCGTCCGCGCGAACAGGTCAGACCAGTGGGGGCTTGCCACGCAGGGCCTGGCGCTGGTTGAACTCGTAGACCGCTTCGGTGCGCGAGTTCACCGACAACTTCTGGTAGATGTTCTTGATGTGCGTGCGCACCGTGTTGGTGGTGATGCCCAGCGCGCCCGACACCTCGGCGTAGCTGAACCCCTTGGCAATGCCGGTGAGCACCTCGTGCTCGCGTGCCGACAAGCCCCCCAGCCCGCCCGCAGGGCTGCCGCCGTCCAGCGGCATGGGGCCCGATTCACCCACCGGCAGGCGAGTGTTGCGGTGCTGCCGGATCAGCAGCCGGGCGATGCGGGGCGTGAGCGGCGAGCCGCCCTGGCGAAGGTAGGCCAGGTGCTCGCGGATGTTGTCCAGGCTCGAATCCTTGATGAGGTAGCCGCTGGCGCCTGCCTCCAGCGCGGCCACCACATGGGCCTCGTCGCCGAAGATGGTGATGACCAGGATATCGCAGTCCGGCCAGCGGGTAGCGGCACGGCGGATCACGTCGGTGCCGGGCTGGTCCGGCAGGCCCAGGTCGATCAGCACGATGTCGGGCCGGTGGTCTTCCAGCCAGCTCAGCGCTTCACCGGCCGTGCCGAAACAGACCAGGTCCGGGGCGTCGGCGCCTTGGGTCAACAACCCGGCCAGCCACTGGCGGGTGCCGACATCGTCTTCGACCAGCAGAACGAGTTCGCGGCGTTCGGCGGGTGGGGGGGCAGCCTCGTGCATCGTCGTCACAGTGTAGAGACCCCGGTGGCCGTGCCGGCCACATCTTCGTGCGATGGCGGTTGGCCACACCGGGGCCAAGAATCCACCGAACTGAGGCATCTCGATCTTCAGTCGTCCTGCGATGGCCCAATAGACTGTGAACGAGGGGTCATTCTCCTGACCGCTGGCACAACCCTGTGAACATTTTTCGAGATCGCCAAGAAGAGATCTTGGCTGGCCCCACCAACATTTGAAGCTGTATCAAAGCGAGGTTCACACCATGAACACAAAGTTCCGACTGTTGGCAGCCTTTCTGGCGGCGTCACTCAGTTCTTCAATGCTCCACGCGGCGCCACCCACTGCCGCCAAGGTGGCCATGACTGACAGCACAAGTGCGCCGCTTGCATCAACCAAGCGGGTTGCGATCACCAATGTCATGGTTTCATTTCAGGCATCGGTTGGCGGTGACAAGACCAACACCAGCGGCATGTTTGCTGCCAAGACCAGCAGTTCTTCGGCCTTGCAGATGCCGACCATGGATCAAGCGCTGATGGGAGAAATCACAGACGCCATCTACGAGCAACTCAAGACCGATCTCAAGGAAAGCGGGTATGAGGTCGTTCCAGAGTCGAAGGTAACCGCCAGCCTGAATTACCAGAAGATGATTCAGATGTCGGGCATTCCCAATTTTTCGAAGTTTGCCAACCTGCACGGGGACATCATGCTCGTTGGCGCAGGTGGCCTGAAACCGTACCTGCCTTACATCGCGGAAACTGGAAAATTCAGTACGCCTGCCAAGACACTCATCGAAGGCTGGTCCAAGAGCACGCCGGGCGGGCCCACCACCACCACCACCTACTACACCTCTGAACTGCCTGGATTCGAAGTGGCCTTGGCCAAAGAACTGGATGCAAATGTTGTCAAGGTCAACTATGTGGTGACCTTGGGCACCACCAGCGCCGCCGTAGATCGCTTTTCAAGCAGCCACCAGAACGTCCACACCGGCACGGCATTTGCGCAGGTCGGCCTGCTTGCTGGGCAGACGCGGATCGCCTTCCGAACACCGTCGGCCAGCACCAAGGGCGAGACAGCATCCCGTGGCTATACCGAGAACTTCGGCAACAAGGCAGCACCAGCAAAAGACGGTGACGTGGTGGTTGCCCTGGCCGAACCATTGGCAGGTGGCACTGACATCTTTGACTTGAAGGAACCGCAGGTGAAGACCGGCGGGCTCCTTGGTGGACTCATGTCGGGCTTCGGTACGGGGGCTGACAAACAGTTCACGTTCATCGTGACCATCAATGACCCCGAAGCGTACAAAGCCGAAGTGATGAGCATGGTGAAACTCGCTCAGCGTGACATGTTGGCTGCAGTGAAATAGCACCGACTCAATCCAAAGTCTTTGATCTTGTCTCGCCCTGCCACTGCGCACCAGAATCGGGCGTAAGCTTGCCTCCCAGGCCGTGCGCAGCCGGCCGCCAAGAATGAGGAGACAAGCATGAACGACGCCACCGATGCGCTGCGGCGCGAGCGGGTCACAGCGGTGCGGGCGCTCGTCGCGGCGCGGGTGCCGGCACCCCAGCAGGCGCTGATCGAGAGCATCGCACCCGAGTACTTCGCCCAACTCGACGCCGACGACCTGGCCGCGCGAACACCGGAAGACCTGCTCGGTTCCCTGCTGTCGCATTGGCAGTTTGCCGCCACGCGGGAACCGGGCAGCCCCAAGGTGCGGGTGTTCAGCCCGTCGGTGGCCGAGCAGGGCTGGTCCTCGCGCCACACGGTGGTGGAGATCGTCAATGACGACATGCCCTTTCTCGTCGACAGCGCGACGATGGAGGTCAACCGCCAGGGCCTGACGCTGCACCTGATCGCCCACCCGATCTTCGCCGTGCAGCGCGGCGAGGGCGGCGTGCTGGAGGCGATCAGCCCGCGCGGTGACGCCGCCGAGGCGCCACACGAATCGTGGATGCACATCGAGGTCGACCGCATGGTCGACCCCCAGCAGCGCGCCGAACTGGCGGCCGGCCTCGAACGCGTGCTGGCGGATGTGCGTGCCTCGGTGGTGGACTGGCGCGCGATGCTCTCGCGCCTGCACGAGGCCATCGACGAGCTGGGCAACCCGCCTGCCAGCCTGGCCCCTCAGCAGGCGGCCGAGAGCTGCTACTTCCTGC
This sequence comes from uncultured Ideonella sp., assembly GCA_964369025.1. Classification (GTDB taxonomy): domain Bacteria; phylum Pseudomonadota; class Gammaproteobacteria; order Burkholderiales; family Burkholderiaceae_C; genus Ideonella. Next base: position 11,496 of record CAYJEC010000052.1, read on the forward strand.
AGTGGCTGGCCGAGGACCACATGACGCTGCTGGGATACCGCCAGCACGAGCTGGTCAGCGAACAGGGCGAGGACGCGCTGCGCCTGGTGGCCGGCAGCGGTCTGGGCCTGTTGCGCGAAACGGCGGAGGAGAAGCTCTCCGCCAGCTTCTCGGCCCTGCCCGCGGCGGCGCGGGCCCTGGCCCGGGCACCGCTCCCGGCCCTGGTGGTCACCAAGGCCAACACCCGGTCCACCGTGCACCGGGCGGGCTATACCGACTATGTGGGTGTCAAGCGCTACAACGCCGCGGGCGAGGTGATTGGTGAGCACCGCTTCATCGGCCTGTTCACCTCCACCGCCTACAGCGCACGCGTGGCCGAGACGCCGTTGCTGCGCGGCAAGGTCGAGGCCATTGCCAGCCGCGCCGGGCTGCCGCCCGGCGGCCACCTGGCCAAGGCCCTGCACCACATCCTGGAGACCTACCCGCGGGATGACCTGTTCCAGATTTCCGACGACGAGCTCTATGAGACCGCGCTGGGCATCCTGGCGCTGGGCGAGCGCCAG
>CAYJEC010000053.1:0-11900 GCA_964369025.1 uncultured Ideonella sp.
GCCGAGGATCCCGCCGAGGACGAGGTCGAACTGGCCGCGATCGGCGCCGCGCTGGCCGCGCGCTGGGCCGAGATCGCGCCGGGCGAGCCGCTGAACTGGGTCTTCCAGTGCCGCCACGAGGGCCGCAGCGAGAAAATGGCGCGAGGGCTGGCACTGCGCCTGAAGACGCCCGGAGACTGCACGGAACTGGCGCTGGTCGTCGCCCGTGAACACACCAACATCCACCGCGCGGGCGAGTTTGGGGCCGCCGCCCTGTTGCGCCTGCTGGAACGCTGCGACGGGTTTCGCCGCCCGGAGCGCTTTGGCCTGGCCTTGCTGGCCTGCGAGGCCGACGCGCGCGGGCGGCTGGGGCTGGAGGATCGCCCCTACCCGAGCCGCGCCCTGCTGGAAAGCGCGCTGCGTGCCGCCATGGCTGTCGACACGGCCGAAATCGCGAAGACCGCGATGGAAGGCGGCGCGACGGGCCCGCAGATCGCGACGGCGATCCAGCAGGCGCGGATCGCGGCGCTGGGGGCCAGGGTCAGCGCAACGCCGCCGGGTCCGCCAAGACCAGGTTGAGCGCGGCGTTGAGATCGCGGTCCGGCTGCCGCCTGAACTCGGTGATGTAGCCCCAGAAGGTCAGGCCGCCGCGCTCATACGCCAGGAAGTAGGTGTCCGACTGCAGGCCGTTGTTCAGGCGATAGCGCTGGAACTCGAAACTGCGGCCATTGACCGCGGCCCGATGCTCCGACAGCGGTGGCAATTGCAGTCGGGCCACGGCCTGTGCCGGCGCCAGCCCCTTGTCCAGCACCGGCAGTTGGTGGTGAAAGATCTGGGGGCCGGCGCAGGCGCCGAGCACCAGCACCGCACCCAGCGCCGACACGAGGCGGCGGCGAGTCGCACGCAGCGTGGGCTTCACTTCTTTTTCTCGGCTTCGGTCAGGCGCTGCTTCACTCCTGGCATGAGTGAGCTGACGGCCGGATCGGCATCCTTGCTGAGCTCCTCCAGCGTGCCCCAGGCGAACACGCTCCGAGCCGGCAGGTTCTGGATGACGACGTAGCGTTCAGTGACCGGCACCTGGATGAAGATGGGAACGCAGGTGGGCGTGCACACCATCGTCATATCCTGCCGCGTACCGGTTTGCAGGTTGTATTGGCGGGCCAGGTATGCCTTGCCGCCTTCCTGGAACTCGACCTGCGCCACCGCGGTCGCATTGGCCAGGACGCGGTCGAGTTCAGGGGGCGCGGTGTCGCGCGAGATCGCGGCCACCTGGGCGCGCTGCAGCGGGACCACGCCGGCGCAACCGGCAACGGCCACGGTGCAGGCCAGGACGAAGACTTTGACAAAACGGTTCATGGCAGGTTCGATGAAACTCCGACGAGGGGCCGCATTGTCCTCGCGCGCGCATGACGCACTCGTGAAGAACGATCAAGAATTCACTCCGGCTGCGGTTGGCAAGCGTCTTCACACCTCGGATGGCGCGGGGAAGCCTCACAACCGGTGCGTGCGGTCGCCGCTGGCAAACCCCAGCGCCCCCAGGGTGCAGCCCGCCGTGGCGAACCCGATCACCTTGAACAGTTCGCCCATCTCGTGTTCGGTGATCAGTTTCTGCGCCATCGCGCGCTGCCGCAGATCCGCCCGGGCCAGGTGCTCGGCGATGCCGCAGTTCAGCAGGAAGCGGCCCTGGCTGGTGTAGCCGATCACCTCCAGGCCAGCGTTCTGCGCAGCCAGTGCGATGCCGGTGAAGTTGACATGCGCGGTGATGTCTTTCTCGCCCACGTCGGCCAGCGGGTCGGTGTCGGCCAGATGGGCGCGGTGGCACATCAGGGTGCCACCGTGGCGCTGAGGGTGGTAGTACTCGGCCTCGGGAAAACCGTAGTCGATGAAAAAGGCGGCGCCGTGGGCGAGGTGCGTCGCCAACGAGCCGATGAAGGCCTCGGCCTGCGGGTGGATCTCGGTCACGGTGCCCGGCACGAACGGGCCGTCGTGTGGCGGCCGCAAGCCGCTGGGCCGGTCGGCGTAGGTGAAGCCGCCCGCATGCCAGGCCACGCCCCGCTCGTGCCAGGCGTCACCATCGAAGTACAGCAGTTGCACCGGCATTGCGTCCAGCACCTCGTTGCCGACGACCACGCCGCGCATCGGCTGCGGCCAGCTGTCTGCCCAGCCCACCCGGCTGCCGAAGCGCGCCAGCCGCACAGCCTGGCGCGCCCGCAATTCGGCCGACAGCTCGACGATGGTGTAGTTCACTGCGGCGTGGCCGAGTGCCGCCAGCGCGTCGAGCAGTTGCTCGGCCAGCGCGCCGCTGCCGGCACCGAACTCGAACACCGAACCGGTGTCGCTGGCCTGCAGCGCCTGGGCCACCTGTGCCGCCAGGGTGTGGCCAAACAGCGGTGACAGTTCGGGGGCGGTGACGAAGTCGCTCCCGTCAGCCGGCAGGCGGCCCAGTTTGACCCGGGCATTGCTGTAATAGCCGAGGCCGGGTTCATACAGCGCCATGGCCATGAACCGGTCAAACGGCAGCCATCCACCGTTCTCCACGATGGCCCTGCGGATATGCGCTTCGAGGGGCGCCGATACACTGGCGGTTTCACGCTGGGGCATCGCCGGATTGTAGGGAGCGCCCCCTCACCATGGACGACGCCTCCGCCACCTCGACCGGCAGCAACCTGCACGAGATCATCGTGACCTTGCCGCGCCCGGCGGTCATTGCACTGGCGGCGTTGCTGCTGGTGGCGTTGGGGGCCGGCGGCTGGCTGGCACTGACCAGCCAGGTGGACAACGTGCGCGACGTCGCCAAGTCGGTGCTGCTGGTGGTGCTGCCGATGACGGTGGTGGTGGCCGCAGCGATCGGCATACGGCGTACCTCGACCACCCAGGTGGACCAGTTGGTCACCGCGTTCCTTGAAGAGACAGTGGCTTCGCGGCTGGCACTGGCCTGCCAGCACCGCCGCGCCCATCCGTTCCCGTTCTCGCGCTGCGACATGGTGACCGGCACGCACGGCCGTTCGTACGTGGAGTTCAGGCTGACCTGGGACGATCGCGCCGACGAACCGGCGCGTGTGTGGGTCAAGATGAACGTGATCAACTTCGAGGTCGTCGTCGAGCAGCGCCTGCGCTGGCCAGTGCCCTTGGCGGCCGACGGCGCGATGCCGAACGTCCTGTTCGACCGCGACTCCCTCGACGCCGTGTTCGCCCACCCGGTGATGCGCTACCTGGCGATGACGGTCCAAGGCTCGGTCGAAGAGGGCTACAAGGTGCGCGCTCTGTTCACGCCACAGGCCGACGGCACGGTGCTGGCCCGCCTGTCGTTCCGCCAGAAGCTGCGCGAGCATTTCCTGGCCTCGCCGTTCCTGAAGCGCTATTACGCCGAGGATGCCGCCATCCTGGTCGGCGTGCTGTTCCGCGAAATGGCGGAGAACCAATTGCTGCCCATGGCCCACCTCAACGAGGAGGCCTGAGACCGAGATGGCACATGACCCGCTCGACACGATGATCGTCGGCGCCGGACCGGCCGGTTGCAGTGCAGCCTCATGGGCCTCGCAGATGGGGTGGCGCGTGGCGCTCGTCGACCGGGCGGCGCACCCTTGCGCCACGCTGGCCGGTTTGGACTTCGAGCAGTCCTGGGTGCTGGGGCATCCCCGGACCACTCTGCACGCGCTCGGCGAACGCTACGCCGCCCATGCCCGCCAGTTGCCCGGCATCGAGTGGCACCTGGGGCAGGCGCTCGCGGGCCTGTCGCGCAACCCTGCCGGCCACTGGATCGCCCGCCTCAGCGGCGGCGCAGAAGTCACTGCACGGAGTTTGGTGTTGGCCACCGGCGTGCGACCCATCCGGCCCGCAGCCTACTTTGAGGCAGCTGCACCCGCGGACCTGATGGATGCCTTGAGCCTGACCCAGCGCCGCGCCGGCCTGCCCACCGGGCGCGTTCTGCTGCTCGGCGGCGGTGACAACGCGCTGGAAAATGCGGCCTGGCTGGCCCGGCGCGGCCATGCCGTGACGCTGTGGGCGCGAGGCGACTGGCGTGGGCAGAAGCACCTCGTTGCCGCGCTCGGTGGGGAGCCAGGCATTGTCCAGCGCCGCCACACGCCGCTGCCGACACGCATCATGGCCCGGGGCAAGGGCTTCACCGCTGAATCGGTGTCACATGGAGAAGAGTACTTCGACCATGTGGCAGTTCTGTTCGGCTATGAACCCGATCCCGCTCCCTGGCAAATGCTCTCCGAGGCTTTGCATTCACCGGGTCTCGTGGCTGGGCAAGGTGTTGAATGGGCGGGCGTGTTCGTGGCGGGGGACGTCGGCGGCCGCGGGCACCCTTGCGTGCAGACGGCCCTGGCCCAGGGCGTCGCCGCGGCCCGTCAGGTGGCCAGTTTCCTGCAGGCACCCGGCACGCCTCGCGCCGCGCGCCCGGCGCCCACCACGATGACCAGCGAGATCCTGCAGCTCACCGGCCTGCGCTTTGGCGCCAACCTCGGTGTGCTGGCGCACGAGCGCGTGGGCCCGCAACCCATCCAGGTGGATGCCGAACTGAACCTCGGAAGGCAACCGGCGCTGTCGCGCGACGCCGATCTGGCGCATGTGCTGGACTACCGCAAGGTTCGCCAGATCATCATCGACGAATGCACCGCCGAGCACACGGATTTGCTCGAATCGCTGCTGGCCAAGTTGTGCGTGCGCCTGATGGGGCTGCCCGGGGTGCAAGGTGTGCGTCTGCGGCTGGCCAAACTGGAAATCTTCGACGACTGCGAAGTGGCCATCCGCTGCGAAGCCGGAGAATGGTGAGCCGGCGCCTTGAAGAGATCTGACACATGAACGAAGTAGCGACGCACGACACCGCAGCCGGGAAGAAGGCCGCCTTCGAGGCCAACAAGCTCAGCAAGCGGCTGCACCGCCAGGTCGGCCAGGCCATCGGCGACTTCAAGATGATCGAGGGCGGCGACAAGGTCATGGTCTGCCTGTCGGGTGGCAAGGACAGCTACGCGCTGCTCGACATCCTGCTGAACCTGCAGCAGCGGGCGCCTGTCCGCTTCGAGATCGTCGCCGTCAACCTGGACCAGAAGCAGCCGGGCTTCCCGAAGGAAGTTCTGCCGAACTACCTGCGCTCGCGCGGGGTGCCCTTCCACATCGAGGCCCAGGACACCTACTCGATCGTCAAGAGCCTGATCCCCGAGGGCAAGACCATGTGCAGCCTGTGTTCGAGGCTGCGCCGGGGAATCCTTTACCGAGTGGCCAAGGAACTGGGTGCGACCAAGATCGCGTTGGGCCACCACCGAGACGACATGGTGGTCACGCTGCTGATGAACATGTTCTTTGGCTCGCGCATGAAGGGCATGCCGCCCAAGCTGGTGAGCGACAACGGCGAGCATGTGGTCATCCGCCCGCTGGCGTATGTGGCCGAGACCGATCTGGAGCGCTGGGCGCTGCACCGCCAGTTCCCCATCATCCCCTGCAGCCTGTGCGGCAACCAGGAGAACCTGCAGCGGGTGCAGATCAAGGCCATGATTCGCGAATGGGAGAAGCAATACCCCGGCCGCACCGACAACATGTTCAACGCGATGGGCCACATCACTCTCTCGCACATGACGGACCGCGCGCTGTTTCCGTTCGAGACGATCCGTGCCACCGGCCGGCCCGATCCGCAGGGCGACAAGGCTTTCGACGAAGATGACGATTGCGCCAGCCCGGTCAACGCCGCGGCCCCTCAGGTCGTTCGATGGGGTTGAGGGGCACTCGGCCCACCCGTTTTGCTGACCAAGGAGAATTGCGATGCGCTTGACCGTCTGGATTCCGGCCACCGTGCTGGCTGCCGCCCTCCTGGCCGGCTGTGCCGGTTTCAAGACCGTCACCAGCGAGGTCAGCACCTTCGGCGACTGGCCAGCCGGCCGCGCCGCTGGCAGCTATGCGATCGAGCGCCTACCCTCCCAGCAGGCCGGCAGGACTGATGAGCAGAACATGATCGAAGGCAGCGCCAGCCTGGCGCTGCAGGCCGCTGGTTTCGTCCCCGCGGCCGCCGGCACACCGCCGGACGTGGTGGTGCAGATCGGTGCCCGAGTCACCCGCCAGGAGCGCGCGCCCTGGGACGACCCTTTCTGGTGGAACCCGCGCTTCTCACGCTGGGCGGTGGTCGGCTGGCCCGGCCCCTACTGGGCATCACGCACGCGCCTGGACACCCCGGAGTACCAGCGCGAGGTCGGCGTGCTGATCCGTGATCGCGCCTCCGGGCAGCCTCTTTACGAGGCGCGAGCCCGCAACGACGGCATCACCAGCGGTGGCCAGACCATGCTCACCGCGATGTTCACAGCGGCGCTGAAGGAGTTCCCGAAGGTGCAGAACGAAACGCACGACGTGGATGTGATCCTCCCCTGACCCTGGGCGGTTGTGGGGCTGTCGATTGGAGAGGACTGAATGGTGTCGCTGAATGTCGTGATCATGGCCGCGGGCAAGGGCACCCGCATGCGCTCTGCCCTGCCGAAGGTGCTGCACCAGCTGGCAGGCCGGCCGCTGCTGCAGCATGTGCTGGACACCGTGGCGCTACTCGCGCCACAGCGCACCGTGGTGGTCACCGGCCATGGCGCCGATCGGGTCGAGGCCCAGGTGGGCGAGGCCGGGCGCTGCGTGCGCCAGGAGCCGCAACTGGGCACCGGGCACGCGGTGCAACAGGCCGTGCCCGCGCTCGACGACACCGCCGGTACCACGCTGATCCTGAATGGCGACGTGCCGCTGATCGCCGCCAGCACGGCCCGTGCGCTGGCGGCAGCCTGCCGCGGCGAGCAACTGGCCTTGCTCACGGTCACGTTGGCAGATGCCGCAGGCTACGGCCGCATCGTGCGCCAGGCCGGGGCCGTGCAGGCGATCGTCGAGCACAAGGACGCGAGCCCGGAGCAACACGAGATCCGCGAGGTCTACACCGGCATGATGGCGGCGCCCACGGCCGCACTGAAGCGTTGGCTGGCAGCCCTGCGCAACGACAACGCGCAAGGCGAGTACTACCTGACCGACATCGTCGCGATGGCGGTGGCCGACGGCGTGCCGGTGGTGGCGACGGCCGCCGCCAACGAGACCGAGGTGCTGGGCGTGAACAGCCCGGCCCAGTTGGCTGACCTGGAGCGCCGGTTGCAACGCCGCCAGGCCGAGGCCCTGATGGAGGCCGGCATGCGCCTGGCCGACCCGTCCCGATTCGACCTGCGAGGCACGCTGACGCATGGCCAGGACGTGGAGGTCGACGTCGGCTGCGTCTTCGAGGGCCAGGTCCACCTGGCCGATGACGCCCGCGTGGGCGCGCACTGCGTGATCCGCAATGCCCGCATCGGGGCCGGCGCCGTGATCCACCCGTTCACCCACATCGACGGTGACACCCTGGGCGTGACGGTGGGCGCGGGCGCGCTGATCGGGCCCTACGCCCGCCTGCGCCCGGGCGCCGTGCTGGGCGACGAGGTGCACATCGGCAATTTTGTCGAGGTGAAGAACTCCACCCTGGCCAAAGGCGCCAAGGCCAACCACCTGGCCTACCTGGGCGACGCCACGGTGGGCGAGCGGGTCAATTACGGTGCCGGCAGCATCACAGCCAACTACGACGGCGCGAACAAGCACCGCACGGTGATCGGCAATGATGTGCACGTGGGCAGCAACTGCGTGCTGATCGCCCCGGTCACTTTGGGCGATGGCGCCACCATTGGCGGCGGCTCGACGATCTCGAAAGACGCGCCGGCGGGTCAACTCACCGTGTCGCGTGCCAGGCAAGTCAGCCTGTCGGGTTGGCAACGCCCCAGGAAGCCTACGAAGTGAGCAACCGCGCCAGCACCTCCGGCTGGCCGGCCGCCTCGACCGGCAAGAACACGGCGTCGGCGCGAGCCTCCCTCAGTCGGCGCGCCTGAGCACCCAGGTCGAACACCGCCACCCGGTGGCCCGACTCGGCGGCCACCGTCAGCACATAGCAGAAGGTCTCTGGCCAGACCGAAGCCAGGAAGATCAGGTCGGGCTTCAGCGCCGCGATCCGCCCGGCCAGTTCGGCTTCGTCGTATCGCCCCAGCACGTTCACCCCGGCGGCGCGCAATGCGGCGTCGTCGTGCGAGTAGCCCAGCAGGGTGAAGTTCAGGCCGAGCGCCCGGGCCGCCGAGGATCGGGCCAGCGCCAGCATGACGTCATAGCCCTTGACGGGGCTGAGTGCGCCTATCGTCAGCACCCGGCGAACTGGGGCATGCACTGGTGACGCTGCGGGCAGGTGCAGCGGCTCGTGCGGCTGAACCAGCACGCGCAGTGCAGGGAAGTAGCGCGACAGGCGGCTGGCCACGTCCAGATCCGGCACGATGACGCGCTGCGCTTTCGACAACAACTGGCCGCTGGCCGAGCGCCAGGGGCCAATGCGGCCGGCGGCGCGACCGGGTTCGTCACGTTGCAGGCAGCGATCACAGGCCTCGCGCTCCGGCTCGCCGCAATAGCGGCCGCTGGCGTCGACCAGGTTGATGCGCGGGCAGATCAGGTGGTAGTCGTGCACCGTGACGCTCAGCGGAACGCCGAGCGACTGGCACAACGCGGGAAGCAGGTCTCGCAGCGCAGGTGCGTGATCCACCAGGTGATGCAACTGCACCTCCTTCAACCCCAGCCGGCCCAGGAGCTGCAACAGCAGCGCCGATGGACGCGGTGGCTGGCTGTCGGGTTCGAGCAGCGGCACAGCGGCCAGCGTAGGCAGGTCGAGTGCGGCTGCGCCGAGGGCCACACACCCGGGCTGGCGAGAGGGCCGCAGTGTGACGACTCCCCAGCCCTGCTCCAGGGCGAGGCGCTCGGCCTCCTCGGCCTCATGGCGCGCCGTACCACCGCCGCGGGCGTGGTTGACCATCAGCACCAGGCCGCCACCCTCGGCCACCTGAGCCGCGCGGCGCAGGCGTGCGGTATCCAGCCGGGCCCGATCAGGCGCCAGCGGGTCACGCTCGATCCATTCGTTGATGCGCTGCTGGTAGTCAGGATGGCGCTCCAGCAGAACGGCCAGGCCAGCACGTGTGCGCTCGCTGGCTTCAGCGCGGAATGAGACCGAACCCTGGTGCAGCACATAGACATCGGTGGCCACCAACTGCACCCAGCCGGCGCCGTTGGCACGCATGCACCAGTCGTTCTCTTCGCCGTAGCCACGGCCGAAGCGTTCGGTGTCCAGCAAGCCGATGGCATCCAGCGCAGAGCGGCGCATCCACATGCAGAAGCCGACGCCGGTGGGTACCTCCACATGGCAGCCCGCATTGGCCTCGGCCGCCAGCGCATCCAGCACGGCGTCATCGGCCTCCAGCCGCTCCCAGTTGCTGTGCAGCATGCGCGGGTAGCTGCAGACGGTGGCGTTGTTGGACAACGGGGTGACGGACGCCGCTTTCGGCTCGGCTACCCCATGGGCCGCCAGGCGGTCCAACCAGCCGGGGTGGACACGGGTGTCCGAGTTCAGAATCACCACGTCGCGGTCCCAGTGCAGCGCGAGGCCCAGGTTGACGGTGGCGACGAATCCGCGGTTGCTGTCGTTGACCAGCAGGCGCAGCAGGCCCATGCCGGCGAGGTCCCGCAGGAAGGATGACAGTGCCGGCTCGGGGCTGCAATCGTCGATGACCACCAACTCGAACGGTGTCCGGACCGGCGAGGCGAGCACGCTCCACAGGCAGCGCAGCGTCTCCTGTGCGCCGGCATAGACCGGCACGATCACATCGACCTGTGGCGCGGCAGAAGGGCGTGGCAGTGTGCGCCAGGGGCCGGGGTCGAGGTAGTCGCGCCCGTCGAGGCGGGCCGGCACGGCCCAAGGCAGGCGGCCAGGCTCGGCGGCCTGGGCGTCGGCGGGCAGGCCGTCCAGAAGGTACTGCACCAAGGGGTCGACCGCGTGGCCTGCGGCAACCGCCCCCTGGCCATGGATCAGCCGCTGCAACACCCCCTGACGGGTTCCGGTGGTCGGTGCGAACCGCGGTGCCGGCTGGCGCTGCTCCTTCCAGCCATGGTGGGCGAAGTGTCGCAGCGGGTCGGCCCCACTGGCCGCCACATCGGAGTTCGAGCCCAGGTAGAACGCCGGGTCGAACCAGGCACACGGAGACAGGCCCTGCCGCCGGCCGACCAGTGCATAGTGCAGCAGCCGGTTGATGCCGGGATGGCGTCTGCCCTCGAGTTGGCCGGTGTAGTGGCGGGTGTCAAACAGCGCCATCGGCATCAGCGAGCGCGCGTCGCCCTGGCCGACATAGTGACGAAGCGCGGGCTGGCCGTTCCGTTCTTCGGCGCTGATCTGATCGTCGTAGGTCGCCTTGTCGAACAGGCCCGACGCCAAGGTCAGCCGGCGTTCGAGCGCGTTCGCAAGCTTCAGGAACAGCGGCCGCCGCTTCAATCCGTACAGAAGCGCCAGGGCCTGGTCGGCATGCCGGGGATCCTGCAGCCAGCGGCCAAGGCGGCCACGCGGGCCCGGCCGGAACGGGGGGCGGGTGGCCAGCGTGGCCTCCGCCAGTGTGGAGGGATCGGTCGTCAGCCAGGCGTCGACACCGGCCGACCGTGCCAACACGGTCAGCGCATGGCGGGCCGCATCGTCGAGCCGATCGAGCGTGCGCGACCAGGTGAGGTGCTCCAGCGCCAGCAGGGCCTGTTGGCCGCGCTGCGACGGGTCGGGCAAAGCCAACGCATCCGCCAGGCGGGCCGGGAGGGAGGCGCGCTCCAGGGCAAAGACCGGTCCGGCCGGGCCACTGGCGAATTCAACCTGCATCTCAAGCGACGCGGCCTCACCGGCGTCTCGCCACAGGGTGCCCGGCACCTCGATTTCGAATCCGACCTCGTCATGGGACAGGCCGAGTTCATGCGCCACGTCCTGGCGCGACAGGCGGCGCATCGGAACCTCGTGCAAGCGGTCGCCACAACGCAGGCGCACTGTCTCGCGCACCTCGGGTGTGTCGGCCAGCCAGCCAGAGATGCTCAGCCCTTGCCAACCCTCGACATGGCCGACATGGGGCAGCCTGGTGCCCTGACCGGCCTGCGCCCACGCCCGGGCTTGAGCGAGGTGGGCGGCCACGGACGAACGCCGCGCATCGGCCTTGGCGAGATCACCTGCGTCGCCCGGGCGAGCGAGGCCAAGCTGCAATGCGCCGGCGCCAGGCCGCCAACTGGCCGGTTCGCCGACCACCCCGTTGACCCGCAAAGCGAAAACCGCCGTGGGCGCCGCCAGTGCCTGCCACGCCCCCAATGGCAACTCGAACTCGACCCCCAGGGGCAACTCGCCCGCGCCCAGCACGCGTGCCACGTCAGCCCGCCAGACCCGGCGCGCGTCGAGCGCGAACACCTCGGCCCCGCAAACCAGCGCGAGCTGCTCGCTCCCCGGCGAACGCGGGTCATGAGCCCAGCCGATGACGGTGGTGCCTTTCAGCCGTTCGAGCAGCCCCCGCGGTTCCTGCGAAGGCGGCGGCGAGGGGGGCGGGCGGTCGCTGGATTCGGATACGTGTGCGTCGACGGGCATGACACTCGGTGGCGCAAGCAAGGCGGCAGAGGAATCTTCATCATTCTCGGCGATTTCCGAGGGGCGGCTGATGGCTGGCAAGCGAGCACAATAGGGCTTCCAGCGGCTCGGCCGCGCGAGCGATCAAGCCCTTGAGTGCACCCCATCACGAATCCCGTTCGCTGCCTGCGATCGCCACGCTGACACTGGCCGCCCTGGGCGTCGTCTATGGCGACATCGGCACCAGCCCGCTGTACGCGTTGAAGGAGGTCTTCCACGCCGGCCACGTGCCGACCAGTGACGAGAACATCCTCGGCGTGCTCAGCCTGATCTTCTGGACGATGACCATCATCGTCTCGCTGAAGTACGTGCTGCTGATCCTGCGCGCCGACAACCACGGCGAGGGCGGCCTCATCGCGATGCTGGCGCTGGCCTCGGTGGCGGTGAAGGACAAGCCCGTGCTGCGCCAGCGGTTGCTGGTGATCGGCAT